>CAZNBX010000156.1:0-4432 GCA_964571305.1 uncultured Novosphingobium sp. | reverse complement strand
TCCACGGGATCGAGCCGCACCTGGCGCGGTTCCTGGCGGCGCATGACGACTATTCGGATATCCTGCTCAAGGCCCTGGCCGACCGCTTTGCCGAAGCCTTTGCCGAACGGCTGCACCAGCACGTCCGCACCACCCTGTGGGGCTATGCGCCGGGCGAGCAGTTGACCAACGAGGCGCTGATCAAGGAGCAGTATCGCGGCATCCGTCCGGCCCCGGGCTATCCGGCCTGCCCCGACCACAGCCTCAAGCCGATCCTGTTCGAACTGCTCGGCGCGACCGCAAGCACCGGGATCACGCTGACCGAATCCTATGCCATGTTGCCGACTTCGGCCGTCTCCGGGTTCTACTTCGCCCATCCCGAAAGCCAGTATTTCGGCGTGGCGCGGATCGGGCACGACCAGTTGGAAGATTATGCCGCGCGCTGCGGGGTAGACATGGCCACGGCGGAACGCTGGCTGCGGCCCAACCTCGACTAGGCGGGGCAAAACGTGCTTGCCAGTTCCTTGCGCTGGCATTCGCGGATTTGCTTCCGCGTTGCTTAAGCGCAGCTTCTCCGGCGCCGTGCCACTTCTCCTCCCCGGCCGCGATGGCGCGGCAATGGAGAGGAGTCGCGGCACATGGGTTTTGAACTGCACAGCACTTTCGAGCGGCAGGAGGAGTGGCGCAGCGCCAAGCTGTGCGAGCTGGAATATGCCGAAATGGCGCGCACGCTGAAGGCGCTGGCCAAGGAACAGGGCGTCGATGTCGAGCCGGTCATCGCCGGACTGGCGGGCAAGGGTCTGGATGAAGCGCTCGGCGTCTTGGCGCAGATCGCCGGAAGCGATCTCGAAGCAGGCTATTACCGCTGGCGCGCCCAAATCCGCCAGAGCGGTTGACGCGGGCGAGGCGGCAAGCGCATCGTGCTGGCGATGCGCTCCGTACTTTCCTTCCTCGTCCTGCTGGTCGCCAGCGTTGCCACCGCCCAGGCGGCAACGCCCGCGACCGTCGCCGTGGCCTTTGATGCGCGGTCGATCCGTCCGGTCCTGGCCGAGGGCGAGGCGGACCGCGCGGCACACCGTACAGTCACCGCAAGCGATCCGGTGCGGATCGCCTCGATCTCCAAGCTGGTGACCGCGCTGGGCGTAATGCGGCTGGTCGACCAGCACCGGCTCGACCTTGAACGCGACGTTTCGGACTACCTTGGCTTTGCGCTGCGCAATCCGGCCTTCCCCGACCGCAAGATCACCCTGCGCCTGCTCCTGTCGCACCAGTCGAGCCTGCGCGACGGGGACGACCTCTACATCATCCCGCTGGGCATGACCCTGCGCGAGCGGCTGAACGATCCCGCCGTATGGGACCGGGATCATGCACCGGGATCGGGCTGGTTCCACTATACCAACCTCAACTTTCCGGTCGTGGCGACGGTGATGGAACGCGTGACCGGCGAGCGGTTCGACGTGCTGATGAGCCGACTAGTGCTGAAGCCATTGAAGCTGGACGCCTGCTTCAATTGGGGCGCTGGCTGTTCCGCCGAGGCGTTCCGGCGTGCGGTCGTACTCTACCGGGAAAACGGCGAAGTCGCGCGCGATGATATCAAGGGCATCCCGCCGACCTGCCCGGTCATGGTCCTGGACGGCAAGGGCTGCGATCTTGCGGCCTACCGCCCCGGCGACAATGGCGCGCTGTTTTCCCCGCAGGGCGGCCTGCGCATCTCGATGATCGACCTGGCCCGGATCGGGCAATTGCTTGCGCGGCGCGGCGCGGGCTTTCTCTCGCCGCGCGCCTTTGCCGAACTGACCCGACCGGAGTGGCGGTTCAACGGCCACAACGGTCTGGGCGAGGACGGCACGGCCAGCGGCTTCTTCTGCACCTATGGCCTTGCCCTGCACCGCATCGGCGCCGGCGGCAGCGGTTGCCATGACGACCTGTTTGCCGACCACCGCCCGCGCATCGGCCATTCCGGCGATGCCTATGGAGTGAAAAGCGGCCTGTGGGTCGACCCAGCGACGGGCCGGGGCCTTGCCTTTTTCACCACCTCCGTCGCGCCCGATGCACCGACCGGACGCAGCGCCTTCACCGCGCGCGAAGAAGTGGTTGTGGAGAGAGCGCAAGCCGCGCCCTTCCGTTAAGGCCGCAGTGCCGCTAGGCCCCAGCGGTGACTGCGCCGGACCTCCTTCAGAAACTCCACGACACCTTCGGCTTCTCCGCCTTTCGCGGGGTGCAGGACCAGGTCGTCGCGCGGGTCATGGCGGGCCAGTCGACCCTGGCGGTGATGCCGACCGGGGCGGGCAAGAGCCTGACCTATCAGCTCCCCGCCGTCGCCCTGCCCGGCACCTGCGTCGTCATCTCGCCGCTGATCGCCCTGATGCACGACCAGCTGCGCAGCGCCGAGGCCAACGGCATCCGCGCAGCCAGCCTGACCAGCTCCGACGATCCGGCCTACCGCGAACAGGCAATCGACCGGTTCCGCGGCGGCGAACTGGACCTGCTCTACGTCGCGCCGGAACGGGCGAGCCAGGGCCACTTCCGCGAGCTGCTGTCGCGCGCCCCGATCAGCCTCTTCGCCACCGACGAGGCGCACTGCGTGTCCGAATGGGGCCACGACTTCCGCCCGGACTACCGCCTGCTGCGTCCGCTAATGGACGCCTTTGCCGATGTCCCGCGCCTCGCCCTGACCGCCACTGCCGATGCCGATACCCGCGCCGACATTCTGGCCCAGCTGGGCATTCCCGACGACGGCCTGATCGTCGCCGGGTTCGACCGCCCCAACATCCGCTATGCGATCCGCCACCGCGACAATCCGGTGCGCCAGCTGACCCAGCTGATGGCAGAACAGCCCGGCCCCGGGATCATCTATGCCCCGACCCGCCGCAAGGTCGAGGAACTGGCCGACAAGCTCGCGCTCGCCACCGGGCGCAGCGTCCTGCCCTATCACGCCGGGCTCGACCCCGAAGTGCGCGCGGCGAACCAGGCGGCCTTCGTTGCCAGCGAAGATATGGTCATGGTCGCCACGGTCGCGTTCGGCATGGGGATCGACAAGCCCGACGTGCGGTTCGTCGCCCACGCGGGCGTGCCCAAGTCGATCGAATCCTATTACCAGGAAACGGGCCGCGCGGGCCGCGACGGCGATCCTTCGCAGGCCCTGCTGCTGTGGGGATCAGAAGACTTTGCCCGCGCCCGCCAGCGGCTCGACGAGGTTGACGAAAGCCGCCGTGCCGGGGAGCGCAGCCGGATCGACGCGATGGCGCGGCTGGTCGAAACCGCCGGATGCCGCCGCGCCCTGCTGCTCCGCCACTTTGGCGAAGACCCGCCACAGACCTGCGGCAATTGCGACAACTGCCTTGATGCCCCGGCCGTGATCGACGCGACCACGCTGGCGCAAAAGCTGCTGTCCGCAGTCTATCGCACCGGCCAGACCTATGGCCTTGGCCATATCGAAAAGGTCCTGCTCGGCGCGGAGGACGAGCGCGTGCTGCAACGCGGGCATGACAAGCTCAGCGTGTTCGGCATCGTCCCTGCACCGGAAGCGGCGCTGCTCAAGCCCTTGGCGCGGGCGCTGCAGGCGCGTGGCAGCCTGGTCCCGACCGAGCATGGCGGGCTGGCCCTGGGCGGCGATGCCAAGGACGTGCTGCGCGGCGATGCGGCGGTACTGATCGCCCTGCCGCCCAAGCGCGAAAGCGGGCGCAAGGGTCGGCGCGATCGCTCTGGCGGGTACAATCCGATCGGCGATCCCCTGTTCGAAGCCCTGCGCACGCTGCGCCGCGACCTCGCCGCCGAGGCGGGGGTTCCGCCCTACGTCATCTTCCACGACAGCACCCTGCGCGACATGGCCGCGCTGCGTCCGGCGAGCATTGCGGACCTGGGCCAACTGGTCGGGATCGGGGCGCGGAAGCTGGAAGCCTATGGCGAGGCGTTCCTGGCAGTCATCCGCCAGCATTAGCGGCGAGCGGCGATGAAGCCGCCCGCCGTGCATGGCTGACCCGCGCTATCGCTCAGGGCCGGATTTCATCGTGCGGCAACTGCGGCGCGGCATCCTCGCCGTGGCGCGTCGCCCACAGCGAGTAGAACACGCCCGCCGCGATCAGGGCGAAGGTGATCCCCAGGCTCAGCACCGGGGGGAACTTCGCCCCGCCCAGCAGGAAGTCAGAGACGAAGATCTTCGACCCGATGAAGACCAGCACCGCTGCCAGCGCATACTTCAGGTAATAGAACCGGTGGATCATCGCCGAGAGCGCGAAGTACAGCGCGCGCAGGCCGAGGATCGCCATGATGTTGCTGGTATAGACGATGAACGTATCCGTGGTGATCGCGAAGATCGCCGGGACCGAATCCACCGCAAAGACCAGGTCGGCGAGGTTGATCACCACCAGCGCGACGAACAGCGGGGTCACCGCCGTCACCAGCTTGCCGGTCTTGTCATCCGGCACCTTCACGAAGAAGTGCTGGTCATGCA
>CAZNBX010000155.1:0-4437 GCA_964571305.1 uncultured Novosphingobium sp. | reverse complement strand
GGGCCGCCGGACGGGCCATCTGGGGCGCCTTCACCTGCCCCAAGGATTCCCAGATGACCGTCCAGACCGAAAACCTTTCCGGCATCGACATCCGCGCCGAGATCGAACGCCTGCGCAAGGAGCGCAATGCCGTGATCCTCGCGCACTATTACCAGAAGCCCGAGATTCAGGACCTGGCGGATTACATCGGCGACAGCCTCGAACTGTCGCGCAAGGCGGCCGAGACCGATGCGGAGGTCATCGCCTTTTGCGGGGTCAAGTTCATGGCGGAAACGGCCAAGATCCTCGCCCCGGAAAAGACCGTGATCCTGCCCGATCTGGATGCCGGGTGCAGCCTGGAAGATTCCTGCCCGCCGGAAAAGTTCGCCGCATTCCGCGCTGCCCACCCGGACCATATCGCGCTGACCTACATCAACCGCCCGACCGAGGCGAAGGCGCTGTCCGCCATCATCCTCCAGCGCGGAAGTGATCCTGGCGCAGATCCCGCCCGAGCAGAAGATCATCTTCGGCCCCGACCGGCACCTTGGCGGCTACCTGTCGCGCAAGTTCGGCCGCGACATGCTGCTGTGGCCCGGAGTGTGCATCGTGCACGAGGCCTTTTCCGAAACCGAACTGCTCAAGCTCAAGGCACAGCACCCGGGCGCGCCGGTTGCGGCCCATCCGGAATGCCCGCCGCACATCGTCGACCATGCTGACTATGTCGGTTCGACCAGCGGCATCCTGAACTATGCCAAGGCGTTCGAAGGCGACACCCTGATCGTCGCGACAGAGCCGCACATCATCCACCAGATGCAGCTGGCCCTGCCGCACAAGAACTTCATCGGCGCGCCCGGCGCGGACGGCCAGTGCGCCTGCAACATCTGCCCTTACATGGCGCTCAACACGCTGGAGAAGCTCTACCTCGCTCTGCGCGACCTCAAGCCGCAGGTCCACATCGAGGAAAGCCTGCGCCTCCAGGCCAAGAAGAGCCTTGACCGCATGCTCGGCATGGCTGGCGGTACCGTCGGCAAGGGCGACCTGGGGGCGCGCTAGGCCCCCAGCTGCCTAGTTCACCGGCAGGCCAAACATCAGCGCGCGGGCGTACTTCACCGGCGGCGAACCGAAGCTCAGCACGGTATCGTGATAGCGCCGCTGGGTGAACTGCTTGCCCCAGCGCCGCTCGGCTTCGGCGCGCAGCATGCGGTGCTCTTCATAGCCGGTGAAATAGCTCAGCAGCTGCACCGAGCTGAGATTGGCGCGGACCCATTTGCCCGCTGCCTCGCGCTCGGCCTGGAACGCGCCCTTCTCCATCAGCTCCATCGCCTGGTCGCGGGTCATGCCTTCGGTGTGAATGCCGATATCGAGCAGGGTGTTGGTCACCGAACGCAGCCGCATCTTGAGCACGGTCAGCTTGAACAGCGGGTCGCCGTTCAGATAGCCCTGATCCTTCATCACGCCTTCGGCATAGACCGCCCAGCCTTCGACGAACGGGCCTGACCACAGCATCGCCCGCAGCGGGTTGTCGGTGCGGTTCGAATGGTCAAGCTGCAGGTAATGCCCGGGCATGGCCTCGTGAATCGAGAGGTCATGGATCATGTAATCGTTGTATTCGGTGAGGAAGCTGTTCGCCTGCGCGTCGCTCCATTCATCCGGGATCGGGCTGACTGCATAGAAGTTCTGCTGCCCCTTCTCGAACGGTCCCGGCGGATCGTTGTAGGCGACGGCATTGCCCTGCTGGAACTTGGGCATGGTGATCACCCGCACGGGGCCGTCGGGCATGCGGATGAAGCCCTTGGCCCGGACGAAATCGGTCGCCTCGGCCAGAGTCTCGCGGGCGCGCTCTTCCAGCCGGTTACGCGGCGGCTTCTTGGCATAGGACAGCTGCAACGCCGCCTCGATCGCCGCCTGCTGCTGCTCTGCCGTGGGAGTGGCGGGCAGCGCCGGTGCGCCGGCCTTGCCGCCAAGGACCTGACGGGCAATCGCATACATCTCGGCGCGAATGTCGGCCTTGGCCTTGAGCGCCCGGGCCTTCAGTTCAGGCCGGGTCAGGTCGCTCATCAGCGCATATTTCATCTTCTGGTCATAGAGCTGCGCACCCAGGCGGAAGTCGCCCTTGGCCTGCGGGACCAGCACCTTGTCGAGCCAGTCCTGATGTTCGGCCACGGCTGCCTTCAATCCGGCGAGGGCCGAGTCGAACCGGCTGCGATCCGCTCCGCTCAGCGCATCGGCGTGCGGCGCCAGCATGGTTTCGGCAATCTCGACGATCCCGGCATTCTGCTTGGCCACGGTCTGGGCATAGATCGGCGGCACCCGCGCCGGGACCAGTTGATTGCGGCTTTCCTTCAGCAAAGCGGGCAGCGCCTCCATCCGCGCGGTCGCGGCCTTCAGCCGCACGTCCCACGGGGCAAAGTCACGCGCCGCCAAGGTGTAAAGCGAACCCCCGGCAATGTCGTTATAGTACTGCGGGTTCCACGCCCATTCCTGCAGCGCGTCGTTCGCGAACAGACGGTACTCCAGCTCATTCTTGAGCAGCGCGTAATCGACCTGGGACGCGCGCGAAAGGCTGGCCGGATTGAGCGCGACCAGCTCGGTTAGCAATGAACGCCATTCAGCCGTGCGCTGCGCCCGCGCTTCGGCGGTTACGCCGGGCAGTTGCCCGTCATAGTCATGAACGCCCAGCGCCGTCGCTTCGACCGGCGAGGCGCGCATGGCGGCAGCAATGAACCGCTGGGACAGGGTCTTGAACGCCTGGTCCACCTTGCCCGCATGGGCTGCGGCCACTTTCGCCGGGGCTGCCTCAGCCGGCAGGGCAGTCAGGGCAAGCGCGGCCAGCGGCAGCGCGGCGAACAAGGCGTGGCGTTTCATTCTGAAATCTCCCCCTGGGATCTGTTGGGGAGAAGGTTAGCGCGCGATCAGTCCTGCGTCGAGCGGGCCAGTACCAGTCCGGCACCGACCAGCGCCATGCCGAGGAAATCGAGCGGTCCCAGCACTTCGCCGAACACGGCCCAGCCGACCGTCACGGCGATGGCAGGCTGGGTCATCAGCGCCAGTCCAACCACGAAGGCACTGAAGTGGCGCAGGGCATAGACCAGCAGACCCTGTCCGACGACCTGGCTGGTGAAGGCCAGGGCAATCACCGGCGCCCAATTGGTCGGCCAGACCGGCTCGCCCATGGCCAGCGCGGTGCCCAGCAGCACCGGAAGGCCCGCCAGAGTCGCATAGACCAGCACGGTCCAGCCGCCCAGGTCCGTACGCGCGCGCTGCGCCAGCAGGATGTAGAAGGTATAGAGGAACCCGGCGAGGAGGCAGAGCAGGTCGCCGACCAAGGTTTCATGCCCGATTTCGAGACTGCGCCCAAGCAGGATCGCCGAACCGGCAATCGCGGCGATGAACGCGGCCCATTCCAGCGCGCGCGGTGCGCGGCGCAGGGCGATCAGCCCGAATGCTACCAGCAGGATCGAGCCCGAATTGCCGAACAGCGTGGCATTGCCCAGCCGCGTTCGCTCGATCCCGAGGTGCCATGAGGCAAGGTCGAGCGAGAAGAACAGGCCCGCCCCCATGATCGCGGCAATCACCAGCTTGCCGTGGCCCAGCAGGCGCTGGCCATTGGCCCGCGCCAGCACGATGAACACCGGCACCGCCAGCAGCAGGCGCCAGAACCCGGCGGAGACCGGCCCGGTATCGGCCAGCCGCACCCACAATGGCCCCAGGGCCAGCGCGGCATTGCCGCCCAGCAGTGCGGCAAAGTGCCAGCCGCTCCAGTCACGCTCCCCGGTTGCCAAGGTCATGGGCTTGCCTTAGCGCTGCAAAACGAATTGCAAAACGAAATCTATGGAGGGATCCCGTGCACGACGCCTTGTTCCAGCCGATCAGCCTGGGTGCGATCGAAGCCAAGAACCGCATTCTGATGGCCCCGCTGACTCGTGGCCGCTCCGATCCGGGCTCGGTCCCCAATGCGATGATCGCTGAATATTACCGCCAGCGCAGCGATGCCGGACTGATCATTTCCGAAGCCACCGGGATCAGCGTCGAAGGGCTCGGCTGGCCCGCCGCTCCGGGCGTATGGAACGACGCCCAAACCGAAGGCTGGAAGCTGACCACCGATGCCGTGCACAAGGCCGGCGGCAAGATCGTGATGCAGCTGTGGCACATGGGGCGCCTGGTCCACCCGGACTCCCTGGGCGGTGAAGCACCCGGTTCGGCCAGCGCGACGACCGCACCGGACCATGCCCACACCCCGACCGGGCGCAAGCCGTTCGAACAGGCGCGCGAAGCAACCAAGGCCGACATCGCCCGGATCATCGGTGACTATGCCGCGGCGGCGCAGCGCGCCAAGGATGCCGGGTTCGACGGGGTGCAGCTGCACGGTGCCAATGGCTACCTGATCGACCAGTTCTTGCGCGGCAAGACCAACCTGCGCACCGACGAATATGGCGGCAGCGTGGAAAACCGCACCCG
>CAZNBX010000154.1:0-4441 GCA_964571305.1 uncultured Novosphingobium sp. | reverse complement strand
CGTGGAACTTCCTGAAGTTCCGCAGCAGCTGGAAATCGGCAAGGGCCGGATCGTTCGCCAGGGCAGCAAGGTCGCGATCCTCTCGCTTGGCACCCGCCTTGCCGAGGCGCTCAAGGCAGCGGACCAGCTGGAGGCCAAGGGTCTTTCAACCACCGTTGCCGACCTGCGGTTTGCCAAGCCGCTCGACACCGACCTGATCCGTCAGCTGATCGCGACGCACGAAGTGGTCGCAACGGTCGAGGAAGGCAGCATCGGCGGGCTTGGCGCGCATGTCCTGACCATGGCCAGCGATGAGGGCCTGACTGATACCGGTCTGAAGATCCGCACCCTGCGCCTGCCCGACTTGTTCATCGACCATGACAGTCCAGACAAACAGTACGACGAGGCCGGCCTCAACGCCCCGCAGATCGTCGATACGGTGCTCAAGGCGTTGCGCCACAATTCAGCGGGCGTAGCCGAGGCGCGGGCCTGAGCCGGACTAGCCAAGCCAGCGCCATATCCCTGCCGGCATGGCGATCAGCCAGCCATGGGCCCAGGTCGCACCAAGCCACAGGATCAGGCCACCCAGCCACGGCACCAGTCCGGCCTTGCCCAGTGCGGCAAGCCGCGGCCAGTAGCTGGTCTGTGCTTCCCAGCCGTTCCACGCCGCGCCCATTAGCTGCTCTTTCTTGCGATCCTGCAGGTGCGATCCGACGAGGGAGAGCAACGCCATGGCAATGCTCAGCATGATGACGCGCGGAGCGGGGCTGACCAGTATGTGGGCCGCGCTCCACAGCGCGAATGACCACATCATCGGGTGGCGAGTTACATGGAAAACGCCGTGCGGCGCCCGTGCTGCCAAGGCGGCGGCGTTCGGCGCGGGCAGGGCGGGATTGCCGAGGAACGATCCGACCAGCAGGACCGATGCGACCAGCATCAGCAGGGTCGCCACGCTCCACGGAGCCTGGGCAAATCCGTCCCACAGCAGCATGTCACTGGGTGCAGCGCGAAAGGCCAGGACCAGCCAGCCGAAAGTGCCGAAGGCCACCAGCGAATAGATCGCCTGGAAGCCTTTTTCTCCCGCCATGCGCACCAGCGGCGAACGCAATGGATGAGACAGCGCGAAGTGGGTGCCGACAAAGGCCGCTGCTGCGGCGACGAGTCCAGCCAGTGCGTCAGTCATACAAGATACCCCATGTTGACGGCGTCAACATGGGGTATCATATCGCAGTCTGGTTGCAAGCCGGAATTGGCTTTGGCCAGTCTTACCAGTTGTAGGCCTTGGGCAATGCGCCATCGCCCGGGTTCAGATAGCGGTCGCGCAGCTGGGTCTGGTGGCTCTTCAGGGACTGTTCGACCCCGTCGATGTAGACCTTGGCCACCCCGGACGTGACTTCCAGCGGATCGCCGTCCCAGATCACCACGTCGCCAGCCCGGCCCGGACGGAGCGAGCCGAACTTGTCGCCCATGCCAAGGGCTTCGGCCGGGGCGGAACTGATCGCGGCAAAGGCCTGGTTCCAGCTCAGGCCGGTGGCCCCCGGGACCTTGGTCAGCGAGACGAGGTTGCCAGCATATTGCGGCGCATAGCGCGGCTGGTCGAAGAAGGCGCCCAGCGCGACCTTCACGCCTGCGGCCTTCATCCGCCCGACGTTGGACTGGGTGGCGCCAAGCTTTTCGAAGCTGTCCGGCAAGTCGGTGAGCGGGGTGGCGAAGACCGGCACCCCGGCCTTGGCCAGTTCGCCAGCCACCATCCAGCCTTCGGTCGCGCCAACGATTGCCAGCTTGATCAGCGGGAACTCCTTGCGTAGCCCGAGGACCATGCGGATGTCCGCAACGCGCTCAACGTGGACGTAGAGCGGCTGGCGCCCGGTCACGACCGGGATCAGCGCCTGGGCATCGCGGCGATTGAGCATCACGTCGTCGCGGCGCGGTCCCGCCGGTGCAAGCGACAGTTCCTTGGCTTCGAGCAGGGCATTGTGCAGCTCGGCCCAGGCGGCGATGCGGCTGCCCCCGGCGCGTGCGGCACCGGTTTCACCCAGTTCGACGTACTGGAACGCGCGCGCCGCAACGATCGGATCGGGATCGCCGCCCAGGTCGATCACCGCGCCCTGGCCGCCGAAGATTTCCTTGGTGCCGATCGGGGCGATGGCCGCACGAGTCACGCCGCCGGCGCGGCTGACCTTGATGTGCTGTGCATCGGGATTGATCGCCTGACTGATGTCGAGGCTGGCGCTGAACGGATTCTTGTCGGCATCCGTGTCGTTGCTGTCGTCGACCGCTTCGACGTCGTAGAGGCCGATGTCGGTGATCGCGACGACCAGGCCGGGCGTGACCCACTTGCCCTTGGCATCGACGGTCGGCACACCGGCCGGAACGACGACATCGCGGCCCGCGGCAACGACCTTGCCGTTCTGGACGAGGACGGTACCACCCTCGATCGGGTCCGAGCCATCGCCGATCACGACCTTGCCGCCGGTAATGGCGACGGTCTGGGCGAGCGCGGGAGTGGCGGTGCAGGCGAGGAGCGCGGCAAGCGCGGCAGTCATGCGGCGGGCGCTCATTTCACATCTCCTTCACCGGGTTGGCCAAGCTCGAAGTCGCTCACCGCGCGGCGCTTGCGGTCGGTAGCGTCGAACAGCAGCGTGCCATCGACCCAGACCTTTTCGGGGCGCGAATAGACCGAAAGCGGATTGCCGTTCCACAGCACCACGTCACCAGCCTTGCCGGCTTCGAGGCTGCCGGTCAGCTTGTCGATGCCGATGGCCTTGGCCGGGTTGAGCGTCAGCCAGCGGATTACTTCGGCGTCCGAAACGTCGACGCCAATGCGGTGGGCGTCGCCTTGGGCCTTGGCCGCTTCCTGGTTGAGCCGCTGGATGCCGTTTTCGTCGTCGGAGTGGATCACCACGCAGGCTCCGGCCTTTTGCAGCAGGCCAGCGTTCTCCGGAATGCCGTCATAGGCTTCCATCTTGAAGCCCCACCAGTCGGCCCAGACCGCGCTGCAGGTGCCAGCGGCGGCCAGCATGTCGCCAATCTTGTAGGCTTCGACTGCGTGGTGGAAGGTGCTGACCTTGTAGCCGAATTCCTTGGCCATATCGAGCACGATGGCCATTTCGTCGGCGCGATAGCAGTGGTTCTGGACCAGGATTTCTCCATCCAGAACACCGGCCAAGGTTTCCATCGCCAGGTCGCGGCTTTCCAGCTTTCCGGCCTCGCGCTTGGCGCGATATTCCTGCGCCTTGATCCAGGTTTCGCGGTTGACCGCCAGATTGCCCATGCGGGTCGAGGGCATGCGGCCCTTGGAGCCATAGACGCGCTTCGGATTTTCGCCGCAGGCCATCTTCAGGCTGTAGGGCGCACCGGGGAACTTCATCCCTTGCATGGTCCGCGCTGGAACGTTCTTGAGCACGACGCCGCGTCCGCCCAACAGGTTGGCAGAGCCGGGCAGCACCAGAAGCGAAGTCACCCCGCCATTGGCCATGGCCCTGGTAAATCCGGGATCCTGCGGCCAGACGGAATGTTCGGCCCAGACCTGCGGGGTGGTCGGAGCGGTTGCTTCGTTGCCGTCCGAGTTCGCGTTGACGCCGGGACTGGGATAGTCGCCCAGATGGCTATGCGCGTCGATGATGCCCGGCGTGACGAACTTGCCAGTGCCGTCGATCCGCACCGCATCGGCCGGAACGTCCAGAGCGGCGGCATTGGCTGCCACGGCAGCGATCTTGCCGTCGCGGATGAGGACGGCCCCCTGCTCGATCTTATTACCTGCGCCGTCGAACACGGTCGCGCCGGTGATCAGCGTGGGGTGCGAAGGATAGGGGCTATAGCTCGACGGATATGGGTCCTTGTTGAAGTCCCGCGCCGCCTTGACTGCTGCGCTTTCCTCTTTCTTCTTGTCTTTGGCCAGGCCTGTTCCGGTGCCACTCAGCACCAGCGCACAGGCCGCGGCCCCCAACAGCGTACGGCGTAGCCCCCGCATTGCATTCACTCCTTTGATAGTGCGATTTTGACTTAACGGTCCTCGAGCGTGTCGAGGTGCATCCACTTCTTCACGATCCGCGACAGCAGCAGGACGACGACGGCCGCAGCGATCGAGATCCAGCCGAACAGCTGATAGATCTCGAGCAGCTTTTCCTTGCTCATTTCGCCGCCACGGCCGCCGGTGGCTTCACCGATTTTGCCGGCCACGAAGTTGCCGACCGCGGTCATGTAGAACCATGCCCCCATGATCAGCGAGGCGAGGTACTTCGGCGCAAGCCGGTTCATCGCGGAAAGCCCGACCGGGGAGAGGCACAGCTCGCCCGTGGTCGCCAGCAGGTAATAGAGGAAGACGAACAGCACCGGGGTCATTGCCGCGACGCCGAATGCCTGCGCACCCCATACCAGCACCAGGTTGGCAAGGCCCATCTGCGCGAGGGCCAGGCCGAACTTGGCCGGAGCGGAAGGCTCCTTGCCGCGGCGGCCCAGC
>CAZNBX010000153.1:2304-4450 GCA_964571305.1 uncultured Novosphingobium sp. | reverse complement strand
GCGGGCAAGTCGATCCGCAGCGTTATTGTGTTCTAAGCCCAACCGTCATCCCGGCGGAGGCCGGGACCCAGTCCTTCAAACAAGTGCCGCCGCTTACGGCGACTCATTGACAGTGCTGGGCCCCGGCCTGCGCCGGGGTGACGGTGGTTGGTGGCGCCGGGGTGACGACCAGCTTACGGATCGACGTATTCGGCCTTGCGCTTCTGCATCTGGCTGGTGACCGCTTCGATCTGATTGCGCGAACCGATCAGGGCCTGCTGCTCCACGCTTTCGGCCATCAGGATTTCATCGACGCCGACTTCAAGATAGCGGTTGAACAGCCGCTTGGCCGCGCGCTGGGCGTGCGGGTTGCGGTTGGCGATGTCGGCGGCAATCGCCGTGGCGCGGGCCAGCGGATCGCTGTCGACATAGGTGGCAAAGCCCAGTTCCTTGGCCTCTGCCCCTGAAAACTCGCGGTTGGTGTAGGTCAGTTCGCGCAGCACGTCGTCGCGGACCAGGCCCTTCCACAGGGCATAGCCGCCCATGTCGGGGACCAGGCCCCACTTCAGTTCCATCACTGCCATGCGCGCGGCGGGATCGACCACGCGGATGTCCGCGCCGCTGGCCACTTGCAGGCCGCCGCCAAAGCAGACGCCGTGCACCGCCGCGATCACCGGGACCGGGAGCTTGCGCCACAATAGCGCGACCTGCTGGGCGTGGTTGGCATTGCCGTGGGTCCGCTCGGTCAGCGGCACACGGTCATGCCGCGCGGTATTGGCCATCGAGGTGAGGTCGAGACCCGCACAAAAGCTGCGCCCCTCGCCCGAGAGGACGACGGCGCGCAGGCCTTTCAGGTCATGCAGCACGCGCCCGGCATCGAGCAGCGCGGCGAACATGTCGGGGTCGAGCGCGTTCATCTTGTCCGCGCGAACCAGCCGGACCTGTGCCACGCCGTCTTCGCCCAGGGTGATGTTGACCCGATCTGCGGGCTTCACTTCCAATGCCATGTCTTATCCGCTCCTCAAACCCGCGATGCCGCGATGACGTATTCCTTGCCGATCCGCAGGTATCCGTCCAGACCCAAATCCGGATTGCCGCCAATTGCGCCGCGCTGTGGCGGGGCCAGCCGGTAGGCGCCGTCGGGCAGGGTTTCGATCAGGCCGTCGATGCCCGCAAGGCGCAACTTGGCGCGCAGGCGGCTGACATGGACCGCCAGGCTGTTGGTTTCCGGTCGGAAGGTCAGGCGCCACACGTCCGTCAGCAATTCATGCGGAGTGACAGCCTCTCCGGGGGTGTCGCACAGCCGCCAGAGCAGCGCGAATTCGCGCGGGTGCAGGCCCAGCGCCCGCCCCGCGACCGAGGCATCGCGGGCGAGGAGGTCAATCTTGAGCGCGCCGACATGGCGATAGCGCGGCAACGACTGCGCGAAATGGGTCAGGCGCAGCACGCGGTATTCCAGCTCCTCGAGCGAGGCCCCGAAATCGAGCGCATCGCCAAAGCCCATCCGCAACATCCGCGCCCGCTCGGACGAATCCGGCACTTCCAGCAGCATGATCCACTTGCGTTGCGGGAAGCTGCCCCCGGCGAGGCCAAGCCATTGCGGCAGCGGCAAGAGCCGCGGCAGGCCCAGCAAGGCATGGGCGGGATCGTGGCCGGAATCCGCCAGCAGTTCCCAACCCAATCGGCGCAAATCATAGGCGGCGGGAACCGGTCCCGCCGAAAACCAGCGAAACTGCCGCACTATGCCCTCTCAACAGGCTATCCCACTTGCGCTTCGCTGCACTCTATACAGCGTCAGCGCAAGTGATAAAACCCTTAAAAGGCAATAGCTTAATGGTTATGCGGCCGAGCTGTTGACGCCCATCGACTGGAGATAGCGGCGAATGTTGCGCGCCGCCTGGCGCAGGCGCTGCTCGTTTTCGACCATGGCGATGCGGACATAGCCTTCGCCGTCCTCGCCATAGCCGACGCCCGGCGCGACCGCGACTTCGGCATGGGTCAAGAGCTGCTTGGAAAACTCCAGGCTGCCCATTTCCTTGAGCGCGGGGGGCAGCGGAGCCCAGGCGAACATCGACGCCTTCGGGCTGGGAATGTCCCACCCGGCGCGGCCAAAGCTTTCGACCATTACGTCACGGCGCTTCTGGTACAGGTTGCGGTTCATCTCGAC
>CAZNBX010000153.1:0-2294 GCA_964571305.1 uncultured Novosphingobium sp. | reverse complement strand
TGATAGAGCGGGCGGTTCGCCCCGACGATGTCCTGCGGACCGTTCAGCGCCGCGCAGGCGGCGGCCTGGATCGGCGTGAAGGCGCCATAATCGAGATAGCTCTTCACCCGCTTGAGTGCGGCGATCAGGCGCGGATTGCCAACGGCAAAGCCGACGCGCCAGCCCGCCATCGAGAAGGTCTTGGACATCGAGGTGAATTCCACCGCGACATCCTTGGCCCCCGGCACCTGCAGGATCGACGGGGTCGGATTGCCATCGAAATAAAGCTCAGAATAAGCGAGGTCGGACAGGATCCAGACCTTGTTCTCCTTCGCCCAGGCGACCAGCCGCTCATAGCACGCGAGGTCGACGGTCTCGGCCGTCGGGTTCGACGGATAGTTGACGATCAGGATCGACGGGCGCGGCACGGTGAAGGCCATCGCGCGGTCGAGCGACGCGAAATAGGCTTCGTCCGGCGTGGTCGGAACCGAACGGATCGTCGCTCCGGCAATGATGAAGCCAAAGGTGTGGATCGGATAGCTGGGGTTCGGCGCCAGCACGACATCGCCCGGCGCGGTGATCGCGGTGGCGAGGCTGGCAAGGCCTTCCTTGCTGCCCATGGTCATCACCACTTCGGTCTCGGGATCGAGATCCACACCAAAGCGGCGGCCGTAATAATTTGCCTGTGCCTTGCGCAGGCCTGGAATACCCGACGAAGCGGAATAGCCGTGCGCGTCGGGCTTTTGCGCCACCTCGCACAGCTTGTCGATCACGTGCTGCGGAGGGGGCAGGTCGGGGTTGCCCATGCCCAGGTCAATGATGTCCCGTCCGGCCGCTCGCGCCGCTGCCCGCATGCCGTTGACTTCGGCGATGACATAGGGCGGCAGTCGCTTAATGCGGTAGAATTCTTCGGACATGGGACCTTTCCTGGTTAAGCGCGCCGACCCAATGCGGATGGCAACGCCGGGGCCTTATCGTGGATTGTGCGCGTTTGCGCCAGTATCTTTGCGCCAAAGCCCGTTTTGTGCAGCAAATGGACGCGGCTTGCCCGGTAATGTGTAACTTTCGCGCCCTAACCGAGGAGCGAAGGAATCTTGCTGCCCCCCTTCCAAGCCCCGGTTTTGCTGATACTATCAAACCCGTACGCGCATTCGCAGGATGACATGACCCAGCCCAAGAACCCGATGGATTTGCTCGGCAGCCTGTTCCTGGCGCCGCAGCAACTGTTCACGCAGTTCGCGCCCATGGCAGAGGTCATTCCCGCCGCCGACCTGGCCCAGTGGGCCGAGGTATCGCAAAAGCTGCAAGCGCTGTGGCTGGAATTCCAGGCCGAGCAGGCCGCCGCCAGCATGACCAAGCTTCCGGCGATGCTGTCCGATCCGGGCGGGTTTGCCGGGATCATGCAGGGCTGGCTCGCCGCCCTGCCGCTGGCCAATCCCGATACCCAGAAGAAGCTGTGGGAAGACAGCCTCGCCCTGTGGGAGACGGTACTGGGCCAATACGGCATCGGCCCGCAGACCCAGCAGGCCGAATCCGAGGAACCGCAACTGCCGCGCAAGGATCGCCGCTTTGCCGATCCGAAATGGCGCGAGCAGCCGTTCTATGCCGTGGTCCACCAGACCTACCTGCTGTTGGCCGAACAGGTCATGGCCATGGCTGAAGCCGCCAATCCCGGCGATCCGGCCAAGCATGAACAATTGAAGTTCGCCGCCCGCACCCTGATCGAGGCGCTGAGTCCGGCCCATTTCCCCATGCTCAACCCGCTGGTGATGGAGCGCGCGCTGGAGACCAAGGGCGAAAGCCTGGTCAAGGGGTTCGAGCACCTGCTGGCCGACCTCAAGCGCGGGCAACTGACCCATGTCGACCCCGAGGCGTTCCGGCTGGGCGAGAACATTGCGACGACCCCGGGCAAGGTGGTCCACGAAACTCCGCTCTACCAGTTGATCCAGTACAGCCCCTCGACCGAGAGCGTTCTGGAGGTACCGCTGGTGATCTTCCCGCCGTGGATCAACCGGTTCTACATCCTCGACCTCTCCCCGCAGAAAAGCTTCAGCCGCTGGGCGGTGGAGCAGGGGCTGACCGTATTCGTGGTGTCGTGGAAGTCAGCCGACGCGACCATGGCCGACCTGGTCTGGGACGATTACATCCGCGCCGAAATCGACGCGATCGATACGATCCGCGACCGGCTCGGCACCAAATCGGTCCATGCCATCGGCTATTGCGTCGCCGGCACCACGCTGGCCGCAACCCTGGCAGTGCTGGCGCGGCGCGGACAGGCCGACAAGGTCAAGAGCGCGACCTTCTTCACCGCCCCG
>CAZNBX010000152.1:0-4453 GCA_964571305.1 uncultured Novosphingobium sp. | reverse complement strand
GACCCGCGCCGAAGTCTCCGACGTCGCCAATGCCGTCTATGACGGCGCCGACGCGGTCATGCTTTCAGCCGAAACCGCCAGCGGTGCCTGGCCGGAAGAGGCCGTCACGATCATGCACCGCATTGCCGGGCAGGTCGAAAGCGACCCTGGCTATCGCCAGCAGGTCAGCTTTGCCCAGGTCATGCCGGATACCACCACGGCCGACGCGCTCAGCCACGCCTGCGCCTCGATCGCCGAAAGCCTGCCGATTGCCGGGATCATCGTCTTCACCGGATCGGGCAGCACCGCCCGCCGCGTAGCCCGCGAACGTCCGGCCGCACCGATGCTGGTCCTCACCCCGTCGCAGCGGATCGCAAGGCGCATGGCCCTGCTGTGGGGCGCCCACGCGGTCAGCACCAAGGATATCGGCAGCTTCGAAGAGATGATCGCCAAGGGCAAGCGCATGGCGCTGCGCCATGGCTTTGGCACTGCCGGGTCCAAGCTGATCGCGCTGGCTGGGGTGCCGTTCGGTACGCCGGGTTCGACCAACCTGCTCCACGTCGTGACCCTGAGCGGCGACGAGCTGCAGCGTCATTCGGGCTGAATCTTAACCCAGGGCAATTGCCTCGCGCGGCTGTCCTGCTAGGGGCCTCCGCCAAAGGAGACCTCGGATGCGCCGCGACTGGACCCGTCAGGAAATTGCCGAACTGTTTGACCTGCCGTTGACCGAACTGCTGTTCCGCGCGGCCGAGGTGCACCGCGCCAATCACCCGGCCGATCAGGTGCAGCTGTGCACCCTGCTCTCGATCAAGACGGGTGGCTGCCCGGAAGACTGCGGCTATTGCTCGCAGTCGGTCAAGGCGGACAGCGGGGTCGCGGCAACCAAGCTGATGGACGTGCGCGAAGTGCTGCAATCGGCAGCGCGGGCCAAGGATGCGGGATCGCAGCGCTTTTGCATGGGCGCGGCGTGGCGCAACCCCAAGGACCGCGACATGCCGGCGATCGTCGAGATCGTGAAAGGCGTTCGCGCCATGGGCCTGGAAACCTGCATGACGCTGGGCATGCTTACGCCCCAGCAGGCTGAGATGCTCGCCGAAGCCGGGCTAGACTACTACAACCACAACATCGACACCTCGCCCGAACGCTATGCCGAGGTGATCACCACCCGCTCGCTGGAGGACCGGCTCGATACGCTGGAGAACGTCCGTCAGGCCGGAATCAACGTCTGCTCTGGTGGGATCGTCGGCATGGGCGAGACCCGCGCCGACCGCGTCGGCTTCGTCCATACCCTGGCCACCCTGCCGCGCCATCCCGAAAGCGTGCCGATCAACGCGTTGGTGCCGATCAAGGGCACCGTGCTGGGTGACATGCTGGCCGATACCCCGCTGGCCAAGATCGACGACATCGAGTTCGTCCGCACGGTCGCGGTGGCGCGGATCACCATGCCGCTGTCGATGGTCCGCCTGTCGGCGGGGCGCGAATCGATGAGCGAGAGCACCCAGGCGCTGTGCTTCCTCGCTGGGGCGAACTCGATCTTCACTGGCGACAAGCTACTGACCGCGGGCAATGCCGGGGACGATGCCGACGCCGCCCTGTTCGCCAAGCTTGGGCTGAAGGCGCTCGAAGGCGAAGAGCCGATGCGCGCCTGTGGTGGCGAGGCTCTCGTTAGGGCCTAACCCCGCGCGCCGAACAGGGCCGAACCCACGCGGATGTGGGTGGCGCCCAGCATGATCGCGGTTTCGAAGTCGTCGCTCATCCCCATCGAGCGCCCGGCGAGACCATGATCGCGCGCCAGCTTGTCGAGTAGGGCAAAGAACGGCGCGGCCTCGATCCCGGCGGGCGGAACGCACATGAGGCCGATCACGGGCAAGTCGGCGATCCGCGCTTCTTCCAGCAGACCGGGCAGCGCAGCAATGTCACACCCGCCCTTCTGCTCTTCCGCACCGATGTTGACCTGGACGAAGCACGGCACGCGGCGGCCCGCCTTGTCCATCGCCTTGCCCAGCGCCGTGACCAGGCTGGACCGGTCGACCGAGTGGATGCAATCGAACAGGGCGACCGCGTCCTCGGCCTTGTTCGACTGCAGCTGGCCGACAAGGTGCAATTCGATATCGCCATGAGCTTCGCGCAGCGCGGGCCACTTGGCCTGGGCTTCCTGGACCCGGTTCTCGCCAAAGACGCGCTGCCCCGCTTCGATCAGCGGCATGATCGCTTCGGCCGGATGGGTCTTGCTTACCGCGATCAGGGTCACGTCCTCGGCGCGGCGCTGGGCGATCTTCGCCGCCTGGGCGATACGCGCGCGAACATCGGCAAGCGGACTGTCGGGGGCAATGACTGGATCGTTCATGGCGCGCTGCTATAGCGATGCCATGCCGCCGCGCCACCCTTTACCAAAGACCTGGCTGATCAGCGATGCCCGCAACGACGCGGTGTTGGACCAGGCCTTGCAGAGCCTGCCGCGCGGCAGCGGCCTGATCTTCAGGCACTATCACCTTGGCCCCGCGGAACGGCGGGCGCGGTTCAAGCAACTTCGGCGGCACGCCCGGCTCCGTGGCCACCGCGTCGTCCTGTCCGGCAGCGTGGCAGAGGCCCGGCGCTGGGGCGCGGACGGAGCCTACGGCGCCGATCTCGCGCGCGGACCCGCTCTGCTCCGGCTCGTCACAGTCCATTCCTTGCGCGAGCTGCGCCGCGCCCACCGCGCCGACGCTGTACTTCTCTCACCTGTCTTCCCGACCCGCAGCCATCCCGGCGGCAAGGTGCTGGGAGCGCTCCGCTGGAAGGCGCTGGCCCGGCTCTCCAAGGTCCCGGTCATTGCCCTGGGCGGCATGAACCCACGGCGCGCGCGCCAGCTCAAGACCGAGCACTGGGCCGGGATCGACGCCTTTTTGCGGTGAAGCGAATCCAAGGTTTTCCAAGGATTCTTGACGCGGAGTCACCCCTCGGCGCATAACGGGCGCTTGATAGGGGAAGCATAATGGCATCACGTCCGGCATCGGCCAGCCACCGCGGCGCGCGCGTCGATTGGCGCGCAACGCTGAAGCGCGCCCTGCGCCGGAGCGCCGAGATCGGCGGGGCGATCGTGCTGATCGCCGCCATGGTCTTCCTCGCGTTGGCCCTGGCCACCTATCACCAGACCGATCCTTCGGCTTCCACTGCCGCAGCGGGCCCTGCGCAGAACTGGATGGGCGACATTGGCGCCTGGGTTGCCGAGCGCGCCCTGTTCCTGTTCGGCTGGACCTCCGTTCTCCTCCTTCCAATGCTCTACGTCATGGCGCGCAAGCTGTGGCGGCTGGTGGAGGAAGAGGACGAGGACCTGCCCCACGCCGACCATCCGTGGTGGCGCCCCCTTGGCCTGCTGGCCCTCGCCATGGCCCTGATCGGCACGACCATCGCGCTGTGGATCAGCGCCGAATCCGACCTGCCCGCCGGTTGGGGCGGGATCGCCGGGATGGCGGGTGCGGGTGCGGTCAACTTCGTCGCATCCTTCGCGCCAGAAGCCTATCGCTGGCTGTTCACCCCGATCACCGGCCTGATCACGCTGGGCGCCGGTGCGCTCATCGCCGGGCGCGTCTTCACGCTCGATTGGGGCAGCCTGTTCACCCTGCCCAGTTTCCTCAAGCAGCGGCCCGCCCTGCCCGAGCGGATTGCCGAGGTCATCCCCGTCCCGCGCCAAAAGAAGGACCGCGATGCCGAAGCCGCCCCGCCGGTCATGCTGGGCGAGCCGCGCAAGGCTCCGGAAATCAGCGGCGCCACCGTTTCAGCCAAGCCCGCCCAGGTCAGCGCGCCGACCCGCCAGGGCGACCTGTTCGACAAGTACGAGCTGCCCTCGCTCGACCTGCTGACCGACGCCCCGCCCAACTCCGCGCCGAAGATCGACAAGCTGGCGCTGGAGCGCAACGCCCGCCTGCTTGAAACCGTGCTCGACGACTTCAACGTCAAGGGCGAGATCACTGCGGTCCGCACCGGCCCGGTCGTCACCATGTACGAACTCGAACCGGCGCCGGGCATCAAGTCCAGCCGCGTGATCGGCCTGGCCGACGACATCGCCCGCAACATGAGCGCGATCTCCGCCCGCGTCTCGTCGATCCCCGGGCGGACCGTCATGGGCATCGAACTGCCCAATGCCGACCGCCAGATGGTCAGCTTCAAGGAGCTGGTCGCCTGCGAACAGGTCGCCCATTCCAAGGGTGCCCTGCCGATCATCCTGGGCAAGGACATCGCGGGCGAACCGATCGTCGCCGACCTCGCCACCATGCCGCACCTGCTGGTCGCCGGCACCACCGGTTCGGGCAAGTCGGTTGGCCTAAACTGCATCCTCCTCTCGCTGCTCTATCGCCTGACCCCGGCCCAGTGCCGCCTGATCCTGGTCGATCCCAAGGTGCTGGAACTGAAAAGCTACGACGACATCCCGCACCTCCTTTCCCCCGTGGTGACCGAGCCGGCCAAGGCCGTGCGCGCGCTGAAGTGGGCGGTC
>CAZNBX010000151.1:4139-4463 GCA_964571305.1 uncultured Novosphingobium sp. | reverse complement strand
TTCGACTTTGCACAGGTCGGCCAGAAGAACATGTACATGATGTACCATGAAGAGCTGGAGAGCCTGGCCAAGTTCATTCCGGAACTGGAACGCGCACGTTTCTGGATGACCTTTGGCGATGCCTACATCACCCACCTCACCGTGCTGCAGAACGTCGGCATGACCCGGATCGATCCGGTCAACTTCCAGGGCAAGGACATCATCCCGCTGCAGTTCCTCGCCGCCGTTCTGCCCAAGCCGGAAACGCTGGGCCCGACGACCAAGGGCAAAACCAACATCGGCGACATCGCGACCGGCGAAGCGCTGGACGGTTCGGGTGAGAAA
>CAZNBX010000151.1:2546-4129 GCA_964571305.1 uncultured Novosphingobium sp. | reverse complement strand
GGCGATCAGCTACACCACCGGTGTTCCGGCGATGATCGGCGCAGCGATGATGCTGACCGGCGCGTGGAAGGGCGAGGGCGTGTTCAACATGGAGCAGATGGATCCCGATCCGTTCATGGACATGCTCAACACCCAGGGCCTGCCGTGGCAGGGCAAGGAACTGCCGGGGCCGGGCGAGTTCTGATCCAGCGATGAACTGGAACGCGATTGCTCCGCTTGGTCTGTTGGCGGGATCAAACCTGCTTATGAACCTGGCCTGGTATGGCCACCTCAAGGCCCAATCCCGCGCCTTGTGGCTGGCCGTGCTGGCATCGTGGGGTATCGCGTTCTTTGAATATTGCCTGGCTGTTCCGGCCAACCGGATGGGTTCGTCGGTCTATAGCTTGGCCGAACTCAAGACGATCCAGGAAGTGCTGTCGCTTTCCGCCTTCGTCGTAATGGCCTGGTTCGTTTTCGGGCAAAAACCGACTGTCAGCATGATCGCGGGCTTTGCCCTGATCGTGGCTGGCGCGTTCTTCATTTTCAAGGCACCACTAGGCTGATGGAAACCGGAGCTGGCGATCCGGGCGCCTTCGCCCAATTCGATCTATCCCGCGTTGATAGCCCCAGCTTCGTGGTCGATGCCGCGCGGCTGCGGCGCAACCTCTCGATCCTGGCGGATATCCGCGACCGGGCAGGGGTGAAGGTGCTGGCCGCGCTCAAGGCCTTTTCGATGTGGTCAACCGCCCCGATTGTCGGGGAATACCTCGATGGCGTTTGCACTTCGGGCCTGTGGGAAGCGCGCCTTGCCAGCGAATTCTATGACGGTGAGATCGCGACCTATTGCGCCGCCTATAAGCCGGAAGACCTCGACGAAATCCTCCGCCTCTCCGACCACGTGATCTTCAATTCGCCGCAGCAGATCATGCGCTGCAGCGCGATCATCGAAGCGGCCCGGGCGCGCGGCGAGAGCTTTGACATTGGCCTGCGGGTCAATCCGATGCACGCCGAAGGGGAAGTGCCGCGCTATGACCCCTGCGCGCCGCATTCGCGCCTGGGCTTTCCGATTGACCAGCTGACCGACGAGCACATTGAACTGATCGACGGCATCCACATGCACACCCTGTGCGAGCAGGATTTCGAGCCACTGCGCCGCACCTGGGACGTGGCGTTTGACTATCTTGAACCGTGGTTCGGCCAGTTCAAGTGGATCAACCTCGGCGGCGGCCACCACATCACCCGCGCCGATTATCAGCGCGACGAACTGGTCGAGTTCCTCAAGGACATGCGCGAGGATACCGGCGCGGAAATCTACCTGGAGCCGGGCGAGGCGGTTGCGCTGGATGCCGGCATTCTGGTCGGCACCGTGCTGGACCTGGGCTACAACGGCATGCCGGTCGGGATTACCGACATT
This sequence comes from uncultured Novosphingobium sp., assembly GCA_964571305.1. GTDB lineage: Bacteria > Pseudomonadota > Alphaproteobacteria > Sphingomonadales > Sphingomonadaceae > Novosphingobium. The sequence goes on along the minus strand of CAZNBX010000151.1, from coordinate 2,736 downwards.
TCCGCAACATGCCACATGCCCGACGTGATCGAGGCGCCCTATCGCCCGGCGATGCTCGGTGAACTGCCGCAGGTCGATACGGAGATCGACGAAGGCGCGGGCGGGGCAGTGCGTCTGGGTGGGCCGTCGTGCCTGGCTGGCGACGTGATTGGCGACTACCGCTTTGCCCATGGTCCGCAGGTCGGGCAGC
>CAZNBX010000151.1:0-2536 GCA_964571305.1 uncultured Novosphingobium sp. | reverse complement strand
TCGCTTTCCTGGATCAGGCGCACTATTCGATGGTCAAGACCACGACCTTCAACGGGGTGCCGCTACCGTCGATCTGGTTGTGGGACAGCGAGACGGACAGTCTCGAGTGCATCCGCAGCTTCGGTTATGAGGACTTCCGCGACCGCTTAAGCTGATCGAGCGCAACAAATACTGGCGCGCGGCCTTGGATTGCTTAATCTTCCGCCAAAAGGGAGAGAGCAATGCCGGACAAGATCCTCGACGCCCATACGTCGGACCCTGTGAAGATGGGGTGGATGGAGGGGCTGCCCCCATCGCCCGACAAGCGGCTGGCGTGGGAGCGGGCGGACCATATGCGTTTTCCGACGCACCGCTATGCTTATTCCAACATGCGCGAATTCCTGCCGACCGCGCGGGTGGGGCGGGGGAACGGGCCAGTCTGGCAAATGCCCGTTGTCCTGCGCGATGACATCGACGGCCTCCGCTTCAACGCACTGGGGGACGGGCGCGAGCTGAGCTGGAGCGATTCGCTGACCGCGAATTTCACCGATGCGATCGTGATCCTGCACAAGGGGACCATCGTTTATGAGCGCTATTTCGGCATTACCCGGCAGGACAGCCCGCATATCGCCTTTTCCGTAACCAAAAGCTTCGTCGGCACCTTGGCCGAAATGCTTGTCGCTGAAGGGCGGCTCGATCCTGCCGCGCCGATGGGAGAACTGATTCCGGAACTGAAGGGCAGTGGCTTTGCCGACGCGACGCTGCGGCACGTGATGGACATGACCACCGCGCTCGACTTCTCCGAGGAATATACCGATCCCAATTCCGGGATCGGCGCGATGAGCAACGCCCTAGGCCTCACGCCGCGCGCGCCAGGCTATTCTGGGGCGACTGACGTCTATGCCTTCCTGCCTAGCATCGGCAAGTCGGGTGAGCATGGCGAACGCTTCACCTATCGCACCTGCAATACCGAGGTGTTGGGCTGGCTGATCGCGCGGACCGAGGGCAAGCGACTCGACAAGGTCCTGAGCGAGCGAATCTGGCAACCGCTGGGCATGGAACAGGATGCCGATTTCCTGATCGACTCGACTGGAATGCCTTTCGCCGGGGGCGGGCTTAATCCGGTCATCCGGGACATGGCTCGGTTCGGCGAAATGATGCGCTGCGAAGGAACGGCAAATGGCTGCCAGATCGTGCCGTCCGCAGCGTTCGATTCGATCCGCGTCGGGGCCAGCAAGGAGGCGTTCGCCAAGGCTGGATATGTCTACCTTCCGGACAGTTCCTACCGCAGCCAATGGTGGATAATGCCCGGAAATCACGGTGCTTTCTCGGCGCGGGGCATCCATGGCCAGGTGATCTATGTCGACCCGGTCGCAGAGATGACGATTGCCCGTTTCGCCTCTCATCCGGTGGCGGCCAACAGCGCCTTGGACCCCACCTCGCTACCCGCCTATCGCGCCGTTGCGGAGCATCTGATGCGGGGGTGATTTTCACTTGCAGTTCACCTGCGAATCTCTATAGCGACCCCCCGCTGCCCCAAGGGGACTTCCAATAACCGCAAGGCAGCCTCGTCTTCGTGTTACCTGGCCGTTAGGCCTATTGGGGGTCCCTTGAGTTGCACAGTTATCCTGACGCACCGGCTGTAGTTCGCGCCCTTTCGCCCGACGAACCCGTTATCCTCAATCGCCCGCATGCCGCAGCACGCGCCGCCCGCTTCTTTTCGGAGAAGTTTCCGGGCAAGTCGCTCTATGCAGTGAAGGCGAATCCGTCGCCCGACCTCCTGAAGGTGCTGTGGGCGTCGGGGATCACCCATTACGACGTCGCTTCCATCTCGGAAGTGCGGCTGGTTCGCGAAACCCTGCCTGAGGCGGTGCTGTGCTTCATGCACCCGGTTAAGCCCGCTGGCGCCATTGCCGAGGCTTACCGCGAACATGGCGTCCGTACCTTCAGCCTCGACAGCCACGAAGAGCTGGAAAAGATCGTCAAGGCGACGGCGACTGAATATGGCACGCCGGCCAGCGATCTTCGTCTTTGCGTTCGCCTGCGCGTTTCATCGGACTATTCGGAACTGAGCCTGGCCTCGAAGTTCGGGGTCGATCTGGTCGATGCCGCGGCGCTGCTCCAGGCCACCCGCCAAGTCGCGGACTGGCTTGGCGTCTGCTTCCACGTTGGTTCGCAGGCCATGACCCCCTTCGCCTACGTCCAGGCGATGGAGCGGGTCCGCGCGGCGATCGTCGACGCATCGGTCACGGTTGACATCGTCGATGTCGGTGGCGGCTTCCCGTCGATCTATCCGGGCATGGAACCGCCGCCGCTGGAAGACTACTTCGGCGTGATTCACCGTGCGTTCGAATCCCTGCCGGTGTCCTATTCATCGGAACTGTGGTGCGAACCGGGCCGCGCGCTCTGCGCTGAATACAACTCGCTGATCGTGCGCGTCGAAAAGCGCCGCGGGAACGAACTGTACATCAACGACGGGGCCTATGGCGCGCTCTATGACGCTGCCCATGTCGGCTGGCGTTTCCCGGGGGCGTGCGTCAGCGAAGGCCGCGATGAG
>CAZNBX010000150.1:939-4489 GCA_964571305.1 uncultured Novosphingobium sp. | reverse complement strand
TTCAGCCATCCGCTGTTCGACTGGTTCAATACCTACGGCATCCGTTTGCTCGAGCCGTACTCCTCGCGCTGGTTTTACGGCGACACGCTGTTCATCGTCGACATCTGGATCCTGATCGCGCTGGGCGTCGGCCTGTGGCGTTCGCGGCGGCGGGAGCGCGAGGACAAGCCGCAATGGGCAGTTCCGGCACAGATCGCTCTGGCAGTCGTCGTCGCCTATGTCGGAGCGAACATGGCGATCAGCCGCGCCAGCGTCGCTGCCGTGCGGGCACTTGATCCGCAAATCGACCTGGCCGTGGCCAGCTCAGTGCCATTCGCCTTCTGGCGTCGCGAGGTGCTGTGGCGGTCAGATGATGGTTACTATGGCACAATTCCTTGCGATTTTGCCCAGTGCCAGCGCTACCCCAGGGTCATTCGCAAGACCGATATGGCCGATCCGCGGATTGCGGAGCTGTCGAAAGGCGACCCGGCTGCCCAGGCGTTCCTGTTCTGGAGCCGGATGCCGGTCGCCGAAATGGGCCCAAAGGGCATATTGCTGAAAGACCAGCGCTTCATGGATAGCCCGGCCAGAAGCAACTTTACGGTCGAACTGAAACCCCGCTGATGCCTGTTCCAAGTCTTGTCTGGCTGCGCCGCGACCTGCGGCTGGCCGATCATGTTGCCCTGGTTGCGGCCTGTGCCAATGGCCCGGTCATTCCGGTCTATGTGCTCGACGATGAAACTGCGGCTCATCGCCGCATGGGCGGGGCCAGCCGCTGGTGGTTGCACCATTCACTGGCGGCGCTGGACAAGGCGCTGCGCGACAAGGGTTCGCGCCTGATCCTGCGCCGGGGCAAGAGCGACGAAGTGCTCGCCGCGCTGGCCGCAGATACCGGTGCGGCAGAAGTCCATGCACTGCATCACTACGAACCGTGGTGGCGCAATGCCGAGCGGGCCGTGTCGAAGCGGCTGACTTTGCAGCTGCATCACGGCAATTACCTGGCGCCGCCCGGATCGGTGCTGAGCGGCTCGGGCACCCCGTACAAGATCTACACGCCGTTCTGGCGCGCACTGAGCGAGCGCTTGCCACCCGCTGCGCCGCTGCCGGTTCCGTCCACAATTCCTGCTCCGGAAAGCTGGCCAGACAGCGATCCGCTGGAAAGTTGGAACCTCCTTCCGACCAAGCCCGACTGGGCGGGCGGTTTCCGCGAGGAGTGGACCCCGGGCGAAGCTGGCGCGCTGGAGCGGCTCGACCGGTTCGTCTCGCGTGCTGCAAAGTATGAGGCGCGGCGCAACCTGCCCGCGGTCGAGGGGACTTCGCGCCTGTCGCCGCACCTGGCCTTTGGGGAGATTTCCCCGGCAACGATCTGGCACCGCACCGCCGATCTTGGCGGTTCGACCGCGACTTTCCTCGGAGAGCTGGGATGGCGCGACTATGCCCAGAACGTCATCCTGCAATTGCCCGACTACGGCGCCCGCAATGCCAAGGCTGAATTTGAGAACATGCCGTGGCGCAGCGGACCGGAGGCAGAGGCCGATCTTGCCGCATGGCAGCAGGGCCGCACTGGTTACCCGATCGTCGATGCCGGTATGCGCCAGCTATGGCACACCGGGTGGATGCACAACCGGGTGCGGATGATTGTGGCCAGCTTCCTTATCAAGCACCTGCTGATCGATTGGCGGCAGGGAGAGCAATGGTTCTGGGATACCCTGGTTGATGCGGACTATGGCCAGAACGCAGTAAACTGGCAGTGGAGCGCCGGCAGCGGTGTCGATGCCAACATGTTCGTCCGGATCATGGCTCCGCTGACCCAGTCGGACAAGTTCGATGCCGGTGAGTATATCCGCCGCTGGGTTCCGGAGCTTGCGCATCTGCCGGATGGGGCCATCCACGATCCGCAACTGCCGGTACGAGGCTATCCACGAAGGCTGATCGGCCATGCAGAAGGCCGCGCCCGCGCATTGGCCGCTTGGGCGGAATTGAAAGCTGAGGGCTAGGTTTTCCGGCTTGGCTGTTTTTTGACGTGGTAACGCTTGACGTGTTCTGCGCCAACTTGGCTGACGTATTCACTGATTAAAGTCTGAATTTTGCAGCAGATTTGGCAGTATGGTTGCCTGGTCGTGTGGTGATTGTCATGCCATCGAGCCACCAAGATGAGCCATATTCCTCGGTTCGCGATCATCTTCTGATTCAAGCGTTCCCCATTGATTGAAGCGCTTGGTGAAAATCATGCCGAATTGGTGGCATTTTCAATTGTGGCGCGTCGTCTGGCAAGTAACGGATTGATATTGTTCAAAGCCATCCTATCCTGAGGGTCTGGCTTTTATTTATGAAGGGATTGGTTTGAGCTTTCGCTTCTGACCATACTTAAAATAAGAACAAAGATATTTTTGAAGTGCATTTGTGCATGTAGGTTCCGTGAGGATTATGATGAATTTCAAGGTTATTTCTGTCGCTACTGCGTTTTCGGCGCTGCTTTTTTCTGGCGTGGCCCAGGCTCAGGAGCAGAAGAGCGACTCCGCCCCGGTAACGGTCAGTGGCGAAATCGGCGTGGTCTCCGATTACCGCTTCCGCGGTGTTTCACTGTCGAATAATGACTTCGCCGTGCAGGGTGGTGTGACCGTGAGCACTCGCCCCGGATTTTACGCCAATGTCTGGGCATCGAACATTGCCGACTATGGTGGCGCAAAAGCTGAATTCGACCTTACTGCTGGATGGTCGGGGCCAGTCGGCCCGCTTACCGCCGATGTAAATGTCGTCGGCTATCTTTATCCTAACGGCGAAGCGGTGAATTATTACGAGGTCGCCGGTTCGCTGAGCAAGGAATTCGGTCCTCTGGAAACCAAAGTTGGTATCGCTTATTCGCCGACGCAGGATAACATCGGTGGTGTCGACAACACCTATGTTTACGGCCAAGCCAATTACGCGATTAAGGGTACTCCGGTTACGCTCAATGCCCGTGTTGGCTATGAAGATGGCGTTTACAACGGCAAGACCGACTTTGCTGTCGGCGCAGAAGTCAAGAAATCGGCTTTTACGCTGGGCGTCAGCTATATCACGGTAAATAGCGATCCGGCCGATGAGCTCGGTGATCTCGCCAGTGACAAGGTTCTGTTTTCCTTGAAGGCTGGCTTCTGAATGTAAACGACGTTGGCGCCCCGCACTGGCAGGGCGCCAACGATCCGCAACTTGGTTTTTAGATCACTGCGTCGGTTTCTGTTATGCTCAATTCCTTCATCAAGCTTATTTCAGCGTTGGTTCTTACTCTGGCACTGCCCACCGTGAGCATGGCGAAAGAGGGCGCGATCAAGCCACTTTCCAGCGCCCCAAAGGGTGCAGAAGTTGTGATAGTCGGCTTCTATCCGCTAAATGTGTATGGCGTTGACCCGGCAAACAGTACCTTCGTGTATGACGGCTACATCTGGTTCCGGTGGAAGGGGCCGATTGATCCGACCGAGACCGTTGAGTTTACCAACGCAGTGGATAAGTCCTCGTTGACCAAGGAGTTTCTCTACGAAACGCCTCAGGTCTCTCCGGATGGCTCCAAGTATCACATCATGCGGATTGAAAG
>CAZNBX010000150.1:0-929 GCA_964571305.1 uncultured Novosphingobium sp. | reverse complement strand
TCAAGCCTTTCTCGCTCTCTAGTTTTCCGTTGGACCAGCATGATCTCACAATCACGATTGAGGATAGTCTGAACGGCTCGGATCGTTTGGTTTACGATATCGATCGCGCAGACACGTCCTATGCGCCGGACCTCACGATCTCAGGCTGGAAGTTGAATGACTGGAGCTACAGTAAGACGGTTGTCGACTATGCAAGCAGTTTCGGAGATCACGGAGCCGCGCAAGCTTCGCAATTTGCTCGGATCAACTTTAGCATGAACATATCGCGGCCCCAGAGCTATTTCATCTGGAAGCTGCTGCTGCCATTGGTGGTCGTGATCTGCGGGGCCTGGATCGCACTTTTGCTGAACCCGGTTCTAACGGAAACGCGCGCAGCGCTGCCGGCATCTGCTCTGTTGACCACCGTGTTTCTCCAGCAGAGCTATACCGCTTCGCTGCCCGAGACTGGTGGCCTCGTGCTGCTGGATGAGATCTATGTCGTGGCCTACGTACTTATTGTGGTGACACTGGCGCGAGTGATCATCAAATCGCGAAACATAGAAGAAAAAAGCGAGGCTGAAGTGCGCCTGCTCAAGAACCAGGACCTAAGGTCGCTGATCATCCAGGTGGGGATTTTCTGCGCTGCCTCAATGTTGCTTGTTGCTCTTCGTTAATTGTCTGCCCTGTGGGCTGGCAAAAGTCATTTGAGCCCTGCGCTGCCCAACAAGGTTGGCTGCGCGGGGCTTAATTTTGCCGGGGACGCTCTCCGTGACGGCAGGCCCGCTAACGCTCAGGATTTCGAAGCACAATGCGAGTCAAAGTCCTGCGTCGAGTTGAGCGGACTGAAGCTATCAAATAGTAAATTTTGAAAAGTGGTGCCCGGAGGCGGATTCGAACCACCGACACGCGGATTTTCAATCCGCTGCTCTACCAACTGAGCTATCCGGGCA
>CAZNBX010000149.1:0-4535 GCA_964571305.1 uncultured Novosphingobium sp. | reverse complement strand
GCGCACATGATGGGCTGCAAGGACCCCTTGATGCACCGCCTGGTGCCGGCGCTGGTCGCCGAGATGGGCGCCGCCTATCCCGAACTGGGCCGCGCGCAGCCGCTGATCGAGGAAACCCTTCAGCGCGAGGAAGTGCAGTTCCGCCGCACGCTCGCCAATGGCCTCAAGCTGCTCGACGAAGCCACGGCCGGCCTCGGCGATGGCAGCGAACTGCCGGGCGAAACCGCGTTCAAGCTCTACGACACCTACGGCTTCCCCTATGACCTGGCCGAGGACGCGCTGCGCGCCCGCGGGATCGGCGTGGACAAGGCCGGGTTCGACGCCGCCATGGCGCAGCAGAAGGCTGCCGCTCGTGCGGCCTGGAAGGGTTCGGGCGAAGCGGCCGACAGCGAAGTCTGGTTCGACATTGCCGAGCGCGAAGGCGCGACCGAGTTCACCGGCTACACCGCCAGCACCGGCGAGGCGCAGGTTGTCGCGCTGGTTCAGGGCGGCAAGGAAGTGACCAGCGCCAAGGCGGGCGAGGCGGTGACCGTGATCACCAACCAGACCCCGTTCTACGGCGAAAGAGGCGGCCAGATGGGCGACGCGGGTACGATCAGCGGCAATGGGCTGAAAATGGTGGTGACCGATACGGCCAAGCCGCTCGGCCGCCTCCACGCGCACCATGCCAAGGTCGAAGAAGGCTCGATCAAGGTCGGGGACGTGGTCCGTCTCGACATCGACGTGGAACGCCGCGACGCGATCCGTGCCAACCACTCGGCCACCCACTTGCTCCACGCCGCGCTGCGCAACCGCCTGGGCGGTCATGTCACGCAGCAGGGCTCGCTGGTTGCGCCCGATCGCCTGCGTTTCGACTTCTCGCAGCCGACTGCGCTGACTGCAGAGGACATCGCCGCGATCGAGGCCGAAGTGAACGCCGAAATCCGCGCCAATGATCCGGTCGTCACGCGCCTGATGACGCCGGACGATGCCAGCGCTGCCGGGGCCGTGGCGCTGTTCGGTGAAAAGTACGGCGATGAAGTGCGCGTGCTCAGCATGGGCCGCACTACCGACAAGTCCTATTCGGTCGAACTGTGCGGCGGCACCCACGTGCGCGCACTGGGCGATATTGGCGTGTTCCGGATCGTTTCGGAAGGCGCGGTCAGCTCGGGCGTGCGCCGCATCGAGGCGCTGACCGGTGAAGGCGCGCGGCAGTGGTTCGTGGCCCGCGAGGACGCGCTGAAGGGCGCGGCCAGCCTGCTCAAGACCACGCCGGATGACGTCGAAACCCGCGTTGCTGCGCTGCTCGACGAACGCCGCAAGCTGGAACGCGAACTCGCCGAGGCGAAGAAGGCACTGGCGCTGGGTGGTGGCGGTGCTGCTGCTCAAGCCGCAGATGAGGAAATCGCCGGGGTAAAGTTCTCCGGCCAAGTCCTCGACGGGCTGGAACCCAAGGAACTGCGCGGCCTGCTTGATCAAGCCAAGCAGCGCCTCGGTTCGGGCGTTGCAGTGATCGTTGCGGTCAACGAGGGCAAGGCGAGCATCGCCGCTGCCGTTACCGACGACCTGACCGGCAAGGTCAGTGCTGTCGACCTGGTTCGGGCCGGGGTTGAAGCACTGGGCGGCAAGGGCGGCGGTGGCCGTCCGGACATGGCCCAGGGCGGCGGACCGGATGGCGACAAGGCCGATGCGGCGATCGCTGCTGCAAAGGGCGTTCTGGCCGGCTGATTATCAGCCGCCGCGATTCCTTTTTCCGTGCGTTCGCGGTTCTGAGCCACGCGGTATGTCCCGTTCGGCCATGGCCGCGTCGGTTTGCTGCGGGCGCTTGATCCTGCCCTTGTCCTCGCCCTGTTGATGCGAGAGCTGGTGGCTTTCCTCAGCGTTATGCGGGTTGTGGTCGGTCATTTGCTTCCTCCTGACGGGGAGGAACGCTTCAAACGCTGCCGCGTTCCCGCAAGGTGCTGGTGCGCAACTGCGGCTTCTCGTCGAGTTCACCTTCTTCCATGATCTTCAGGCGCATTTCGTCGCGCTTGCCGTGGATGCTGGCGATGACCGGACCCATCGGCACGCCGATTTCCACCAGTGCCGCTTCGGACAATTGCAAGGACGCCTCCAGCGCTTCCGGGATCGCGTGACTTGCCCCGGCGCGATAGAGCGCGGCGGCATTGCTGGTGTCGCGGGCACGGGCGAGGATCGGCAGTTCCGGATAGGCTTGGCGTAGCTGGCGAACCATGCGCAGCACGGCGACCGGCTCGTCCATGGTCAGGATCACGGCGCTGGCCTTTTCCGCGTCAAAACGCGCCAGTGCACCGCTCTGCGCGGCATCCGCATATTCTATCCGGAAGCCCATCTTGCGCGCTTCGCGGACCTGGTCGGCATCGGCATCGAGGATCAGGTAGGGCTTGCCGTGGGCGGTCAGCATGTCGGCCACCAGACGCCCAACGCGGCCGCCGCCAATGATCAGGGTTCGTTCGTGATCGCCTGTGTCAGGCAGGCCTTGCCCCGCCCCGGCCCGATCGACCCGCCGAGCCAGCCAGCGGCCAAAGATTGCGAGCAGAGGCGTGATGGTCAGCCCAAGCGCCGTGACGATCTGCCAGAACTGCGCGGCATCGGGCCGGATCAGGTTGACCGCCACAGCGCTCGACAGGACGATCAAGGTCGTTTCCGAAGGGCTGGAAAGCAGGATGCCCGCTTCGGTCGCGGTGCCGGTGCGATAGCCGTGCAGGCGCAGCAACAGGCCCGTAACTATCGCTTTTGCCGCAATGATCAGGGTCGTTGCGATCAGGATTTCGCCCAGCCGCTCGACCACCAGGCCAAGGTCCAGGCTCATCCCGACGGTCAGGAGGAAGACGCCGAGCGCTAGGCCCTTGAACGGTTCGATGATCGATTCGACTTCGGCGTGATAATCGGTCTCTGCGATCAGCAGGCCTGCGACGAGGGCGCCGACGATTGGCGACAGGCCGACTGCGCCCGTAACGAGAGCGGAGACGATGACCACCAGAAGGCTGGCGGCGAGGAACAGTTCCGGGCTCTTGGTGCGCGCAGCCTGCGCAAACAGGCGGGGCAGGGCGAAGCGGCCAATGCCGAGCAGGGCGATGATCACCAGCGTGCCCATGCCCAAGGTATGGAGGAAGTCGCCAAGGCTGGTGGCTTCCCCGCCGCGCCCCATCGCGCCGAGCAGGAAGATGATCGGGACCAGCGCGATATCCTCGAACAGCAAGGTACCCAGCGCCGCGCGCCCGACCGGCGTGGTCGTATCGGCAATGCGCAGAACCAGCGCGGTCGAGGAAAGAGCGAGGGCCAGTCCCAGTGCCAAGGCAGTCGGCACCGAATTGCCCAAGGCAATCAGTACCAGCGCGATCAACACGCCGCCGCCAAACAGCTCCATCGGCCCGATCCGGAAGATCGTCCGCCGCATCTGCCACAGGCGCTGGAACGACAGTTCCAGCCCGATCGAGAACAGCAGCAGCACGATCCCGAATTCGGCAAAGGGGTCGAGCCGTCCTGGATCGCTGATCGTCACATAGGACAACCACGGAAACTGCGCCGACATCGCGCCGAGCCCGAATGGGCCAACCAGCACGCCGACCAGAATGAAACCGATGACTGGGGTTATGCGAAACCGCGCGAACAGCGGAATGACAATGCCGGCGGCCCCCAGGATGACAAGGGCATCGCCCAGGGAGGAAGTGGGGATGAATTCGGTGGGACCTGCCATGTCAGCACCCTAAGGCACGGGGAGGGCGCTTGTCACGGGGCTACTCAAAAAAGAAAACGGCGGCAGAAGCTTCCTTCTGCCGCCGTCTTTCCGGGTAAGCCTGTGCTGGAACTTACTTCCAGTTGGCCATTTCGGCTTCGAGGTTCTGCACGATCGCTTCGAAGAAGCCTTCGGTGGTCAGCCAGGGCTGTTCCGGGCCGATCAGGATCGCGAGGTCCTTGGTCATCTGGCCGCCTTCGACGGTGTCGATGCAGACCTTTTCCAGGGTTTCGGCAAAGCGCACCACGTCGGGCGTGTTGTCGAACTTGCCGCGATAGATCAGGCCGCGGGTCCAGGCGAAGATGCTGGCGATCGGATTGGTGCTGGTCTGTTGACCCTTCTGGTGCTGGCGGTAGTGGCGGGTGACGGTGCCGTGCGCGGCTTCCGCTTCCATGATCTTGCCGTCGGGCGTGATGAGCACGGAGGCCATGAGGCCTAAGGATCCGAAGCCCTGGGCAACGGTATCCGACTGCACGTCGCCGTCGTAGTTCTTGCAGGCCCAGACGAACTTGCCCGACCACTTGAGCGCCGAAGCGACCATGTCGTCGATCAGGCGGTGTTCGTAGACGATGCCGGCGGCGTCGAACTTTTCCTTGAAGCCTTCGGTGTCGAACACTTCCTGGAACAGGTCCTTGAAGCGGCCGTCATAGGCCTTGAGGATGGTGTTCTTGGTCGACAGGTAAACTGGCCAACCCAGGCCCAGGCCATAATTGAAGCTGGCGCGGGCAAAGTCGCGGATTGAGTCGTCCAGGTTGTACATCGCCATGGCTACGCCGGCGCTGGGGAACTTGAACACTTC
>CAZNBX010000148.1:0-4578 GCA_964571305.1 uncultured Novosphingobium sp. | reverse complement strand
AGCGTGACGAAGTCGCCTTCCGGGTCGATCACGATCTGCTGGACGATGCTGGCGCTCTCTTCCAGCAGGCGGCGCAGCAGGTGGGACTTGCCCGAGCCGCTGTTGCCCTGGACCAGCAGGCGCGTGGCCAGCAGTTCCTCGATATCGATGGTGATGGGGCCGCCCGCCGGGTCGGCACCGATTTGGATGGGAGCGCTCACCGCGCCGCAGTTAGGCCGCACGGGCACCGGGGCCAAGCGCCGCCTAGCCGGTTTTCCATAGATTCGGCTCTGGCCGCCGCGGGAACCCCACCGTGCGCCGCTCGTTTCCGGATCACAAAATATGGAAAGGTTAAAGTCATGGTCGACTACCGCGATCCCGATAACGTCACGATCGTGCGCGAACGCAGTTCCGGTGGCACTGCAGTGATTGCAATCATTGCCCTGCTGCTGATCGCCGCCTTCGCCTATTTCGTTCTGGTCAAGCAGCCCGCCGACCGCACCGACCCGAACATCTCGGCGGCAGCGGAAAAGGTTGGCGCGGCCGCTGACAAGGTCGGCAACGCGGCCGAGGACGCAGCCAAGAAGACCAACTGATCGACGTTTGCAGTTCACCCGGCGGCGTCGTGAAGACTGCCGGGTAGACTGCCGGTTCAGCTGGTGCCGAGCAGGTCGCCCCATTCCGGATGCCGGGCAAAGGCGGCGGCGACATAGGAACATTCCGGCACGATCAAAAACCCCTGTTCGCGCGCATCGGCTACCAAGGCCTCGACCAGCCGCGCCGCCACCCCGCGCCCACCGATTTCGGGCGGGACGATGGTGTGGTCGGCAACCCTGGCATGACCGTGGGTGTGCATGACCCAAGTCAGCCGCCCGATCGTCTCGCTGCCCGCGACATGGGCGTGGTATTCTCCCGCTTCACCGCCGCCATGCCGCGTGATCGTCACCTGTTCCATCGGGTACTCCTGCTTGACGCCCGGTGCGGGCTGCATAATGCGACATGGTGATGCAGTTCCTGTCCGACAACGCCGCCGCCGTCCATCCCCGCCTGTGGGAGGCGATGCGTGCCGCAGATGCGCCCGATGCGCCCTATGATAACGATGCGCTCAGCCTGAAACTGGACGCGGCCTTTGCCCAGCTGTTCGGTCGGCCCTGCACCGTGCTGTGGGTGGCGACCGGCACGGCGGCCAACTGCCTGGCCTTGGCAACGCTGGTGCCACCCCACGGCGGCGTGATCTGCCACCGCGAAGCCCATATCGAAACCGACGAAGGCGGCGCACCGGGTTTCTACACCCATGGCGCCAAGCTGATCCTCGCCGACGGGGAGGGAGCGAAGCTCTCGCCCGAGGGAATCGAGGCGGTGATCGCCGGAATCCGCAAGGACGTCCATCAGGTCCAGCCTCAGGCCGTGTCGATCACCCAGGCCAGCGAATACGGCCGGTGCTATCGGCCCGATGAAATGGCGGCGATTGCGGCTACGGCGCAAGCCCACGGCCTTAAGCTGCATGTCGATGGCGCGCGTTTTGCCAATGCGGTTGCCTTCCTCGGCTGCTCGCCGTGGGAAGCCTGCCAGGGCGCATCGGCGCTCAGCTTTGGCTGCGTCAAGAACGGCGGGATGAGCGCCGAGGCGCTGGTCTTCTTTGATCTGGAGCTTGCCGAAGTGGCGCGGCTGCGGCGCAAGCGGGCCGGGCACCTGCAATCGAAGGGCCGCTTCATGGCGGCACAGTTGCTTGCCATGGTCGAGGGTGGGCTGTGGCTGGAGAACGCCCGCAGCGCCAATGCGGCGGCGGCCGAGCTGGCGGGTGCAGCTGGCGACCGCTTGCTCCACCCGGTCGAAGCGAACGAGATTTTCCTGCGTCTCAGCCTTGCCGAGCGCGAGGCGCTGCGCGCCCAGGGCTTTTCGTTCTACGATTGGGGCGGAGATGCCGCTCGGCTGGTTACAGCATGGAACAGTCCACAGGAGCACGTCGCGGCTCTCTCCCACGCGATCCGCGCGCTGTGACGACCACCCAGGCACCCTCGCAGGCGCGGGCCGTTGCGGCTTTCGTGCTGGTCACCCTGATCTGGGGATCGACCTGGCTGGTCATCAAGGACCAGATCAGCAGCACGGTTCCGGTCAGTTGGGCAGTGACCTGGCGTTTCGCCGTCGCGGCGGCGGGGATGTTCGCCCTGGCCTTGGTCCGGGGCGAGCGCCTGATCCTGCCGCGCCGCGCGATGGGCGTCGCGCTGGTCATGGGCCTGTTCCAGTTTTTCGCCAATTTCCAGCTGGTCTACCGCGCAGAGGGTCACATTACCTCCGGCCTCGTCGCGGTGCTGTTCGCTCTGCTGCTGGTGCCCAATGCGGTGATGGGGCGGATTTTCCTCGGCACGCCGATCGAGCGGCGCTTCCTCGTCGGTTCGGCGGTGGCGCTGATCGGGATCGGCTTGCTGCTAACCCACGAATACCGTGCCGCCCCGGCGGGTGGTGTCGACGTGCTGGCTGGGATCGGGCTGACTTTTGCTGCGATCATGTCGGCTTCGACCGCGAACATCATGCAGGCCACGCCGACTGCGCGGCGCGAAAGCATCATCGTGATGATTGCCTGGGCGATGCTCGCCGGAGCCACCGCCGATGCGCTGTTCGCTTTCGTTACAGCCGGTCCGCCGGTGCTCGACACCAGCCCGCGCCAGCTGGGCGGGATCGCCTATCTGGCGATCATTGGCTCGGTCCTGACCTTCCCGCTCTATTTCATGCTGATTCGCGAATGGGGTCCGGGCAAGGCGGCCTACAACGGGGTGGCAGTGCCGGTGGTGGCCATGGCCCTATCGACCTTGTTTGAAGGCTACCGCTGGTCCCTGCTTGCCGGAAGCGGCGCGGCCTTGGCCATGGCCGGGCTATTGATCGCGCTGTCGGGCAGAAAATAGCGCGGCAAGGCCTTCGCGGTAGGTCGGATAGTGCGGGCTCCAGCCCAGCACCCGCTTCGCCTTGCGGTTCGCGACGCGGCGGTTCTCGGCATAGAAGGCGCGGGCCATCGGCGACAGGCCGGCTTCCTCGATCGACTGCAGCTTTGGCCAAGGCAGACCAAGGAGGTCGCAGGCGTGTTCGATCACGGCGTTCTGGCTGGTCGGCAGGTCGTCGGCCACGTTGTATGCTCCAGCCGGGGCCTCCAGTGCGAGCAGAGCGGCACTGACGATATCGTCGACATGAACCCGGCTGAAGATCTGGTTTGCCAGATCGATGCGGTGCGCCGCGCCGCTTTCCACCCGCTCCAGCGCTGAGCGATCGGGACCATAGATACCGGGCAGGCGCAGCACCCGCGCGCCGCGCTCCAGCCACAGCCGGTCCGCTTCGGCGCGGGCCGTGCGGCGGCCAGTGCCGGTCGGTGCGCTTTCATCGACCCAGGCTCCGCCGGTGTCGCCGTAGACGCCAGTGGAGGAGAGATAGACCAGATGCTTGTCCCGCAGCGCGTCGCCATAGCTTTCCAGCACCGGATCGAACCCCGCCCCGTCCGGTGGGACCGAGGACAGGACATGGTGCGAATCGGCCAGGGCCAGCCGCACATTGCTCTCGTCGTCAAAGCGCAGGGTGCCTCTGCGCCCGGTCGAAACGACTTCCCAGCCTTGCGCTTCCAGCGCTTGGGCGGTGCGGGCGGCGGTATAGCCCAGTCCAAAGATGAAAATGCGGCGCATCGGTGCCTTCCATAGGCCGCGGCGCTGGCAATCGAAAGCATAGCGATTAAGTTGGTCTTTATGGACATCGCCAGCAGACCCTCCGCCACCGTGACCAACCCCGAAACGGCAGATGCCGCGCCGCCGCCCATGGCTCCGGCCACGATCCGCCGCGAAGACTATCGCCCGCCGGCTTGGCTGGTGCCGCAGATCAAGCTGGATTTCGCGCTGGGGCTGGAAGAAACCCGGGTGGTCTCGCGGCTGGACGTGGAACGCAATCCGGCAAGCGATGACGGCACGACCCTGCGTCTCAACGGCGACGGACTGGTCCCCGAATCGGTTGCGGTCGACGGCGTGCAGGTCAACACCTGGCGGATGGACGGCCCGGACCTTTTGCTGGAACTACCCGAAGAACGGCACAGCGTTGAAGTGGTCACCCGGATCAACCCGGCGGCGAATACCCAGCTGATGGGGCTCTATGCGTCGAACGGCATGCTCTGCACCCAGTGCGAGGCCGAGGGTTTCCGCCGCATCACCTTCTTCCCCGACCGGCCGGACGTGCTCTCAACCTATACGGTGCGGATGAGCGGGCCGAAGAGCCTGTTCCCAGTCCTGCTCGCCAATGGCAACTGCACGGCGACGGGCGACGGGTCGGACGGCGCGCATTGGGCGGAGTGGCACGATCCCTGGCCCAAGCCGAGCTACCTCTTCGCGCTGGTCGCCGGAGACCTGGTCGCCAACCATGACAGCTTCACCACGATGAGCGGGCGCAAGGTCGACCTTAATATCTGGGTCCGGGACGGCGACCAGGACCGCACCCACCACGCGATGCAGGCGCTCAAGGATTCGATGAAGTGGGACGAGGACGTGTTCGGCCGCGAATATGACCTCGACCTGTTCAACATCGTGGCGGTGTCCGATTTCAACATGGGGGCGATGGAGAACAAGGGGC
>CAZNBX010000147.1:0-4579 GCA_964571305.1 uncultured Novosphingobium sp. | reverse complement strand
GCCCGGACCGGGCCGCGGGCCGCCCGGCCGCCGCTGGCCGAGGGCGGGTACTATCACGCCGACCTGATCGGCTTGCCTGCGGTTTCGTCCGAGGGCGAAGCGCTCGGCACCTGCATCGCGGTCGACAATTTCGGTGCGGGCGATGTGCTGGAAATCCAGCGGCCGGGCATCGATGGCAAGCCGGGCAAGAAGGTCATGGTGCCGATGCGCGCCGAAGCCGTGCCCGAATGGGACGGCGAGCGGCTGGTTATTACTGCCGCTTTCGCGGCTGAGGACTAGTCCTCCCGCGCCTTGACCAGGCGGTCCAATTCCTTCCCGAAAGCCTTCCGGTCAACGTTCTGCGGGTCGTCGTGGGCCTCGGGGATCGTCGAATCGACCGTATTGTGCTGCGCCGGGATCAGCCAGCGCCCGGCCCGGGCGCTGATATAGACATAGAGCGCCGCCAGCATCCGGTATTGCTCCGTGGTGAAGCCGGGCTTTGGCCCATAGGTGTCAGCACGACTTGTCGCTCCGGGCAGGAACCGGCGCGGCTGCACCGTCTCGATATGGACAAAGCGCCCGCGCGCGCGTGATCCGACCACCCGGCTCTCCAGCTTGGTCGCCCGCCACGGCTCCTGGAACTCGTGCCCGGCCCAGATCTGCCCGACCCGGTTGAGGAAGATGTGCGCCACCGGAGCCTTGGCAAAGGTCTGGTCCATGTAGGGGGTAAAATCGTTGACCTTCCAGTCCTGGTCGAGCCGCTTGGGGAACGGCTCGTTGGCATAGAACGGGTGGCTGGTGTCGTGGATCACGAAGTAGAGCAGCGGCTGCCCTTCCTCGGTTCGGGAAACCGGCGCATCGGCATGTTGCCGCGCATATGTGCGATAGGGCTCGGGAAAGGCCGCGAGCGCCGCGGCTTTCTGGGCCGCACTGGGGGCGCCGGCTTCGCTCATTAGCTTGGTGATGACCGGGGGCAGTGGTTGCTCCTTGCGCACGGCTTTCAACTCGATCTTGCGCAGCAGGCACCGGGCCTGCTCCAACGGAGTTCCGGCAAAGGTCAGGCTGGCAGGGTCGAACCGGCATTCGCCAATCGGTTGGGCCTGGGTCTGGGCCCAGGCGGGGGTGACGGCCAAGGAGGCGAGGGCAAGCGCAATGATCTTTCGCATGGGTCGAAGTCTGACGCGTCGGGCCATGCGGGGCAAGATGCTGATTGCGCTCCAGTCGGGTTTGAGGAATAGCCCGCCGCGATGACTTTCGCCGCAACCGTCCTGACCCTTTATCCCGAGATGTTCCCCGGGCCGCTGGGCATCAGCCTGGCTGGCCGCGCGCGGGAAGAGGGGAAGTGGTCGCTCGATACCGTGCAAATCCGCGACTTCGCGGTCGACAAGCACCGCACCGTCGATGACACGCCCGCTGGCGGCGGCGCGGGGATGGTGCTGCGGGTCGACGTGCTGGCGGCGGCGATTGACCATGCCCGCAGCCTGCATCCGGACTGCCCGGTCATAGCCATGACCCCGCGCGGCAAGCCGCTTAGCCAAGCGCGGGTGCGTGAACTGGCGATCGGTCCTGGCGTCACCGTGCTGTGCGGCCGGTTGGAGGGCTGTGACGAGCGCATTTTCGCGGGCCGCGAGGTTGAGGAAGTCTCGGTCGGCAATATCGTCCTGTCGGGCGGCGAACCGGCGGCTATCATGCTGTTAGACGCTTGCATTCGGCTGCTTCCCGGCGTAATGGGCGCGGCTTCGAGTGGTACCGAGGAGTCCTTTGAACAAGGGCTGCTTGAATATCCTCACTTCACCCGACCCGCTGAGTGGGAAGGGCGCACGATCCCTGAAGTGCTGCGATCGGGGGATCATGCGAAGATCGCGGCCTGGCGAAAGCAACAGGCCGAGATCGATACACGGTCACGCAGGCCGGATCTTTGGGAGCTTCATGAGGAAGCTCGGGTCCAGTCTGCCTCTGGCGCGCGGCGAAAAGAGAAGGACTGAGGACCAGTGAACCTGATCCAGCAGATCGAGGCCGAGGAAATTGCCAAGGCCGCCAAGGATATTCCCGAATTCCGTCCCGGTGACACCGTGCGCGTTGGCGTGAAGGTTATCGAAGGCGAGCGCAGCCGCGTTCAGGCCTACGAAGGCGTTTGCATTGCCCGTGCCAACAAGGGCATCGGTTCGAACTTCACCGTTCGCAAGATGAGCTTCGGCGAAGGCGTCGAGCGCGTATTCCCGCTCTACTCGCCGAACATCGACAGCATCACCGTCGTCCGCAAGGGCGTCGTGCGTCGTGCCAAGCTGTACTATCTGCGTGGCCGCACCGGTAAGCGCGCTCGTATCGCCGAGCGTCGCGACGTGCGCGACGAGGGCTGAGCCAAGGGGCACTAGCCTCTTCAGGCCAAACCGGATTAGGAAGGCGTCCTGGCCCAGCCAGGGCGCCTTCTTCCGTTTCAGGACCGACACATTGATATGCGATTCCTTGCCTGTTTGCTTGCCGCTACCTGCCTCGCCGCTGCACCTGTCCATGCCGGGGAGGCTGGCATGAACCAGCCCGCTACCCAGCAAGTCGCCAAGGCGCTCGATTTCGAGCGGGTCTTTGCCAGCCCCAGCCTCAACGGCGCGGTCCCGCGCGGGGTGAAGCTGTCGCCTGACGGGCGCTGGCTGACCGTCCTGAGGAATAGGGCCGACGACCGCGAGCGCTATGACCTGTGGGGCTTTGACCGGACGACCGGCCAGTGGACCATGCTGGTTGATAGCTTGAAGCTGGGTTCGGGCAAGGAACTGTCCGAGGCGGAAAAGATGCAGCGCGAGCGCCAGCGGATCGGCGACCTCAAAGGCATTGTCACCTATGACTGGACCGCCGACAGCAAGGCGATCCTCGTGCCGCTCGACGGCGACCTGTTCCTGGCCCAGCTGGACGGCACGGTCCGGCAGCTGACCCAGAGCCAGGAGGACGAGCTCAACCCCGTGCTCAGTCCCAAGGGAACTTACGTTTCCTTCGTCCGCGACCGGCGGCTGTGGGCGGGCAAGGTCGGCGAAGCGCCGCAACCGGTCTCGCCGCAGGAAAGCGCGGAGACGGTCCATTGGGGCGAGGCGGAATTTGTCGCCCAGGAAGAAATGGCGCGTTTTACCGGCTATTGGTGGTCGCCCGATGACCGCCGCATTGCCGTGCAGCGGTTCGATGACGCGCCCGTCGGGATCGTTACCCGCACCGCCATCGGCGCGGAAAGCACCAAAACCTTCCAGCAGCGCTATCCGGTGGCCGGCTCGCCCAATTCGCTGGTCTCGCTCCATGTCCTCTCGCCCGATGGCAAGAGCCGGGTCGAGGTCGACCTGGGGCCGGACCGCGACATCTATCTCGCCCGCGTCAACTGGGCGCGCGACGGGAAGACGCTCTATGTCCAGCGCCAGAACCGCGAGCAGACCCGGCTCGATATGCTGGCGGTCGATCCGGACACCGGCAAGTCGCGGGTGCTGTTCACTGAAACCGCCGCCCCGAAAAGCTGGATCAACCTCTCGAACGATTACCGTTTCCTCAAGGATGGTAGCCTGATCTGGTGGTCGGAACGCGACGGTTACGGCCATTTCTGGCATTTCAAGCAGGGCAAGTGGCACCAGCTGACCAAGGGGCCGTGGGTCGTGACGGGCCTGGCCGGGGTCGATGAAAAGGCCGGGCGTGTCTATTTCACTGCGACCCGCGACGATGTCCTGGCGCCGAATGTCTATGCGCTGAACCTGTCCACCCCGGGCAAGATCGAGCGGCTGGGCGAACCCGGCTATGTCCATAGCGCGGCGATGGATAGGGCCGGACAGACCCTGCTGGTCACCCGTTCGGCGCAGAACCAGCCGCCGCAGGTTTATATTGCCGATGGCAAGGGCAAGCGGCTGGCCTGGGTGGAAGAGAACCGCGTCGATGCGGGCCATCCCTACGCCCCCTATATTGCAGCGCACCGCGCACCGACGTTCGGCACGATCAAGGCAGCGGATGGGACCGAACTGCACTGGCGGATGACCACTCCGGTGATGGAGCCGGGCAAGCGCTATCCGGTGTTTTTCCAGCACTATGGCGGGCCGACCTCGCAGACCGTCACGCGCGGCTGGGGCGGGGCGCTGGAACAGGCGGTGGTAGGCAAGGGCTATATCTTCTTCCAAATCGACAATCGCGGCAGCGAGAACCGCGGCGTGGACTTCGCCTCCAAGCTCTACCGGGCAATGGGCACTGTGGAGGTCGAGGACCAGAAGGCCGGGGCGCAGTTCCTCAAGACGCTGCCCTATGTCGATCGGGCCAAGATCGCGACCTATGGCTGGTCCTATGGCGGCTATATGACGATCAAGATGCTCCAGGCCGATCCCGGGGCGTTACGCGGCCGGGATCTCCGGGGCTCCGGTGACCAAGTGGGAGCTGTACGACACCCATTACACCGAGCGTTACCTGGGCGATCCGACCAAGCAGCCAGAGGTCTATGCCAAGGCCAATGCCCTTGCCGATGTTGGCAAGATCAAGGACCCGATGCTGCTGATCCACGGCATGGCCGATGACAACGTGGTGTTCGAGAATAGTTCGATGCTGATCTCGCGCCTGCAAGGCCAGGCCGTGCCGTTCGAAATGATGC
>CAZNBX010000146.1:0-4617 GCA_964571305.1 uncultured Novosphingobium sp. | reverse complement strand
TTCGGCCAGGATGCGGGCCGCACCATCGGCGTTCATCAGGAGCGAGCCATGGTGCTGCATCACCCCGCGCGGCGCACCGCCGGTGCCGCTGGTATAGATCAGGCAAGCCGTGTCCTCGCGGCCGATCTTGGCAATCCTGGCCTGGACCTTGGCGCGCTGCTCCTTGCCCTCGCCGGCGATCAGGTTGGACCAGGCGTGGTATTCGAAATTGCTTGCCTGGGTGATGCCCAAGGGCTCGATCCCGATCACATGCCGGGCCGTGCCGGTGCGGACGAGCGCTCCGATCAGCGGCTTTGACAGCTTTTCATTGGCGACGATTACCGCGCTTGCCCCGGAATCCTCGAGGAAGTGCTGGTGGTCGCGCTCGGTATTGGTGACATAGGCCGGAACCGTGATGCAGCCTGCGGCCATGATCGCCATGTCGGCAATGCACCATTCGGGCCGATTCTCGGACACCAGCATGACCCGGTCGCCATCCTGCAGGCCCATGCCGCGGAGGCTTTCGGCAAGACAGCAGACCTGCCGGGCCACTTCGGCCCAGCTGAGAGGCTGCCATGCACCTTGGCGCTTCGCCCAAAGGAAGGGGGCATCGCCCTTGCTGTCAGCCCGATTGAGGAAAAGCTCGACCAGGTTTTTCGTCTTCGGCAGGTCCGAAATATCAACCACGTGCAACGCCCCTTTCAGCGTACATCCTGTTCCCGGTTGATTGGGTTAAGCCTCTGTTGCCGTGGGGGCAAGTCACCTGCCCCTCCGGGCAGGTGCTATTCCGCCACGGCCTTGCCTTCGCTGCGCGGATCTGCTGCGCCCCAGGCCTGGCTGCCGCGCAGTTCAATTGCGTTGGCCTTGAGCGGCAGGCCGCGCGGCTGGACATCGGCATGGCCCAGCGCCTTGAGCGCGGGGATCATGCTTTCCAGCCAGGTACCTTTCTCGACGAAGATGGTTTCCGTGCCGGGGGCAAAGATCACCGGCAGGGCCAGCGCATCCTGCGCGGACAGGTCCCAGTCGATCACGCCGATCACTGCGCGGATCACCTGAGCCGGAATGGTCACCCCGCCAGCCGCGCCAACGACGAGCCGCAGCTTGCCGTCCGGCGCATAGACCAGGGTCGGCGTCATCGAGCTGCGCGGACGCTTGCCGCCTTCCACCCGGTTGGCGACCTGGCGGCCGTCGAGCTCCGGATTCATGTCAAAGTCGGTCAACTCGTTGTTGAGGAAGTAACCGCCCGCCATGATCCCCGATCCGAACGAGCTTTCGATGGTCGAGGTGTAGGACACGGCATTGCCGGCACGGTCGACCACGGCGAAATGAGTCGTGCCATTTTCCGCAAGCTGCGGCGAAGGCGCAAAGGTCAGCTTTTCCGAGCCCGGAGGTGCTCCGGCCGCAGCCTTGGCGATCGAACCAGCGGGGCTGATCAGGGCCGAGCGGGCGGCCAGGTAGTTGCGATCGACCATGCCGGCGACCGGGACGGTCACGAAATCGGCGTCGGCGGCAAAGCGGGCGCGGTCGGCATAGGCAAGCCGCTGGCTTTCGGCGATCAGGTGCCAGGAGACCGGATTGTCCTTGCCCAGCGCCTTCATGTCGAAGCGTTCAAGCTGGATCAGCGTGGCGAGAAGCGTGGTCGCGCCAGAGCTTGGCGGACCCATCGAGCAGATGCGGTACTGGCGATAAGTTCCACAAACCGGCGCGCGGTCCTTCGCGACATAGGCGGCAATGTCAGATTCGGTCATCGGTGCCGGGTTTACGCGGGCGGTGGTTACCTTGGTCACGATCGCCGTGGCATTCGTGCCCGAATAGAACGCTTTCGCCCCCTGATCGGCGAACATCTGCAGCGAAGCGGCCAGCGCCGGATTCTTGACCAGCGTGCCGACCGGCAGGGGCTTGCCATCCGCGCCATAGAACAATGCGCGACCTTCCGAGGAGAAACCACCGACGCGAGCCGATTGCTCCAGCATTTCGTAAAGGCGCGGGGTGATGGTGAAACCATCGCGCGCCAGCTTGATCGCGGGGGCAAAAAGTGCCGCCCAGGGCAGGCGGCCGTGGGCGGAATGGGCCTTGGCCGCGAGGGCCATGTTGCCGGGCACGCCTACGCTGGTCCCGCCGGGCACCACTTCTGCGAACTTCAGAAGGGTTCCGTCCTTGAAGAACCACTTGGGATGGGCTGCGGCCGGAGCGGTTTCGCGTCCGTCGATCGTTTCGACCTCGCCGCGCGCATTGGCCGTGACGTAGAATCCGCCGCCGCCAATGCCGGAGCTTTGCGGTTCGACCACGGTGAGCGCCAGCATGGTCGCAATGGCCGCATCGGTTGCGGTCCCGCCCTGGCGCAGGATCGTCGCGCCTGCTTCGGCTCCTCGCGGATCAGCTGCGCTGACGATGCCCTTTTCGTAAAGGGCGGCAGGCGGCGGCGCCACGGTCTTGGGAATGACGGTGCAACCGGAAAGCGTGGCGGCTGCGGCGAAGAGCGTGATGAGGCGGCGTGTCATGCCGCCCTTGCTATTCGCTTCCGACGGCTGCTGCAATGGTGGCAAAGCCATCGCGCTTCATCAGGCGTTCAAGACCGCGGACAATCGATCGGGCAATTCCGGGTCCGGTATAGGCCATCGCGCTGTAAAGCTGGACCAGGCTGGCCCCGGCGCGAATGCGTTCCCAGGCATCCTCGGCCGTGGCAATGCCGCCGACGCCAATCAACGGCACTTGCCCCCCGGTGGCCTTGCGGAAATCGCGCACCCGCTGCAGCGCCAAAGGCTTGAGCGGCGCGCCCGACAGTCCGCCCGCTTCGCCGGCATTGCCCGAGCGCAAGGGCGGCCGGGAAATCGTGGTATTCGAAACGATCAGCGCGCCGAGACCCTTTTCGATGGCGATCCGGGCAATCGCGTCGATATCCGCTGGCTCCAGGTCGGGGGCAACTTTCAGGAATACCGGAACCTCGGCACTGCCGCGCGCATCCATCACCGCATCAAGCAGGGCGGTCAGCGCCCCTTCGTCCTGCAAGGCACGCAGGCCCGGCGTGTTGGGGCTGGAAACATTGACCGCAAGATAGCTTGCCAATGGAGCCATCAGGCGCGCCATGGTCGCATAGTCGGCGATGCGGTCGGTCGAATCCTTGTTCGCGCCGATATTGATGCCGACGATCCCGGGACGACCATGGCGCCGGGCCAGTCGTTCGACCGCCTGCTGCGCGCCGCCATTGTTGAAGCCCATGCGGTTGATCACCGCCTGGTCCTCGGCCAGTCGGAACAGGCGCGGGCGCGGATTGCCGGACTGGGGCAGGGGGGTGATCGAACCGACCTCGGCAAAGCCAAAGCCCAGGCCGAGCAGCGCGTCAGGGACCTCGGCGTCCTTGTCGAAGCCTGCGGCCATGCCGAGCGGATTGGGGAAATTCAGCCCTGCCACTTCCGTCGCCAGAGGCCCTTCAGTGCGGCTTGTGCCGTGCAAGGGCAGCGCCTTCAGTGCGGCAATGGAAAGACCGTGCGCCGACTCGGCGTCGAGCATGAACAAGGCGGGCCGAAACAGGGAATATACCATGCCACGCCTATGGCAGCGGCCTGTCGCGCTGTCGATTCCTGCATCGACAATCGATTTATTGTCATTGTGAGAGTCTTTTCTGTCGATTCTGTACAATCCCTGATCATTGCGATTTCGTAATGAAGTGGTGCGACCCGAAGGACTCGCGGCTTTTGGCCAATGCGAGATCCTTAACTTCAAAAAGCGACTCTCCGGCCTGTCCGGGAGTCGCTTCTTTTTCTCCGCATTCCGCCATCCTTGTCCGATTTGATCGGCACGATTGCATGCGCCGTGTGTTGCGCCTAGGGGAAACCGGAACGAATCAATCCGATTTGCGGGAGCCACTGCCCCATGCGCTTGTCCAGCATGGCCGACTATGCCGTTGTCACGATGACTGCCGCCGCCCGGCACTGCGGCGGCGCGCGCGTTTCCGCGGCGCAATTGGCCGATGAAACCGGCCTGCCGGCGCCGACCGTGCAGAAGCTGGTCAGCCGCCTGACATCTGCTGGTCTGCTGCGATCCTCGCGCGGTGCGGGCGGCGGGCTCAAGCTGGCGCGTCCGGCAGCCGCGATCACGCTGGCCGACATCATCGAAGCGGTCGAGGGGCCGATTGCCCTGACCACCTGCATCGACCGCGAGCGGGACAACTGCTCGCTCGATGCCTGCTGCTCGGTCAAGCCGCACTGGCCGGTGGTCAATGCGGCCATGCGCGGCGCCCTGGCCGGAGTGTCTCTCACCCAGTTGAGCGGGAGCGCACAATGAGCGACGCGGTGAAGGACCAGGCGGCGCGCGACGCCGCGGCCAAGGTTGCCGATTACGAACACGGCTGGTCGGCAGACATCGAGCAGGAATTCGCGCACAAGGGGCTAGAAGAAAGCACCGTGCGGTTCATTTCGGACAAGAAGAACGAACCGGAATGGATGCTGGAATGGCGGCTCAAGGCGTTTCGCCACTGGCAGACCATGCCTATGCCGGACTGGGCCAAGCTCAACGTTCCGCCGATCGATTACCAGGACGCCTATTACTACGCCGCGCCCAAGGCGAAGCCGAAGCTCGGCAGCCTGGACGAGGTCGATCCCGAAATCCTGCGCGTCTACGAAAAGCTCGGCATCCCGC
>CAZNBX010000145.1:0-4630 GCA_964571305.1 uncultured Novosphingobium sp. | reverse complement strand
GTTTTCGTGAACAACCTGTTCGACGAAAACCCGCTGCTCTCGCTCGATCGTGAGCGTGGCGGTCGTGCCCGTCTCGGCTACAACATTGGTTCGCCGCGCAAGATCGGCGTGACCGTGCGCCAGAAGTTCTAAGGAACGGAAGGTTCAAGGAAATCGGGGCCGGCTGCTGGTGCAGTCGGCCCCTTTTTCGTTTCAGGCGAGGGCGGTCTTGACGAAGTCCGCGCAGCGCTCACCGATCATGATCGAGGGTGCGTTGGTGTTGCCGGAAACCAGGCGCGGCATCACGCTGGCATCGGCCACCCACAGGCCATCGACACCGCGCGCCTTGAGCGTCGGGTCGACAACCGAACCTTCATCGCCGCCCATCCGGCAGGTGCCGACCGGATGATAGACCGTGTCCGCCCGGTTGCGGATCAACTGGTCCAGCGCTGCATCGTCCTCCAGATTGACCGGATGGCGGTTTTCCGGGTTGTAGTTTGAAAGCGGCGGCACCTCGACGATGCGGTGCATCAGGCGCACCCCGCGGCGCAGCGTGGCAACGTCGCGGTCATCGCTGAGGAAGTTCGGATCGATCAGCGGTGCGGCCGCGGGATCGGCTGAGGCCAGGCGCACCGTGCCCCGGCTTTCTGGACGCAGGACGCAGGCGTGGATCGAGAAGCCGTGTCCGCTGACCTTTTCGCGCCCGTGGTCCTCCAGCATGGCCGGGACAAAGTGGTACTGGATGTCAGCGGCCGGAAGGTCCGGCTGCGAGCGCCAGAAACCGCCGCCTTCGGCAAACGGCGTGGTCATCATGCCGGTGCGCTTCATGCGGTGCTCGGCAATGGCCTTGAGCATCTTCCAGGCACCGGCCAGGCTGTCGCCGACGAAGTCCTTGGACTGCGTCTTCCAGCCGTGGACGTAATCGATATGGTCCTGCAGGTCCTCGCCCACGGCGACGCTATCGACCGCTACGTCGATCCCGTGCTGCTTCAGGTGCGCCGCTGGACCAATGCCCGACAGCATCAGGATCTGCGGGCTGCCGAAGGCACCGGCGCTCAAGACCACGCCGCCGCGCGCGCGCAGCACTTCGCGGCGGTCGCCAAAGCGAACGGCAACGCCGGTCGCGCGCCCGTTCTCGATCACGATGCGTTCGACCAGGGCGCCGGTCTTCACGGTGAGATTGGGCTTGGCCGAAAGATAAGCACGCGCTGCAGACCACCGTTCGCCGCCCTTCTGGGTCACCTGATAGAGACCGAAGCCGTCCTGGTTCGCGCCATTGAAATCGGGGTTTGCGCCCAGCTGCAAGGCTTCGGCACTGGCGACAAAGGCCTGGGTCCCGGGGTTGGGCCAATGCTGGTCGACGACCGAAAGGGGGCCGTCCGCGCCATGATAGTCGTCGCCGCCGCGCTCGTTCCCTTCGGCGCGCTTGAAGTAGGGCAGCACGTCATCATAGGACCAGCCGGTGCAGCCCAGGCTGGCCCACTGGTCATAGTCGAACCGGTTGCCGCGAACATAGAGCATCGCGTTAATCGCCGAGGAACCGCCGAGGCCGCGGCCACGCGGCTGGTAGCCGATGCGGCCGTTGAGGCCCTTTTGCGGGACTGTGTCGAAGGCCCAATTGGCATTCTTGGGCAGGAAGGCGAGGAACCCCGGGGTCTTGATCCGGAAGTTGTCGTTGCTGCCGCCCGCTTCCAGCACGCAGACCGAGCGGCGCGGGTCTTCTGCTAGGCGTCCGGCTACGGCGCTGCCGGCGCTGCCGCCGCCAATGACGATAATGTCGAATTCACTCATGCATCCAACTCCCTGGCTCTTTTGCCGAAGGAGTTAATCACTCGATTAAAGGGGTGCAATCTTATTCGGCAGGAACCCTGGCAGAGCGATCCAGCCAGCGTTCGCGGATGGCATCCGAGGTGTCGCGGCTGGCGTCATGGCTCCAGCCCGGCTCGCGCCAGACGTAGCCCAGCTTGCTGCCCCACGGCGCATTCCAGACATCGCGGCCAATCGCGATCCATTCGTGGAACGAGACCCACAGCAGGTTGAAGCTGCCGAGCTGCTTGACGATGCCGTAATGCGGCCGGATCGCCGCCACTTCGGGCTGGAAGGTGCCGAACATCCGGTCCCAGACGATGAACACCCCGGCATAGTTCCGGTCGAGATAGAGCGGATTGGTGGCGTGATGCACCCGGTGGTGACTGGGCGTGTTGAATACGGCCTCGAACCAGCGCGGGCACTTGTCGACCGCTTCGGTGTGAAACCAGAACTGGTAGATCAGGTTCAGGCCCGCGCAGAACAGGATCATCGCCGGAGGGAAGCCGATCAGCAGCAGCGGCAGGCGGAAAATGAAGCTGAAGGCAATCGTCCCGGTCCAGGTCTGCCGCAGCGCGGTTGACAGGTTGTAGTGCTGGCTGGAGTGATGATTGACATGGCTCGCCCAGAACCAGCGCACCCGGTGCGCGGTGCGGTGGAACCAGTAATAGGCCAGGTCATCAAGGACGAAGCAGGCGATCCAGGCCCACCAGACCCAGCCGATCTCGAACAGGCGATAGTGGTAAACCGCAGCAAAGGCGCCGGCGACCAGGCCCGCGGTCAGCAGCCCCGCAATCGTGCTGCCAAAACCCATTGCTAGCGAGGTCAGCGTATCGCGCGGTTCGTAGCTGTCGGGCGACTTGCGCCAAGCCCAGAGCATTTCCAGCAGGACCAGCAGCACGAAACCTGGCACTGCGTAGCTGACTGGATTGAAACCCGGCGCCATTCCTACCCCCTTAGATTCCGCAAGCTTCCCGCCCAGACCTGAGCCTTGTCGCCCAGATCGAGCGTCACCTGCCCGAATGTTCTTTCGCCGCTGCCGATGGTCAGGAAATTCCGATCGAGCCGTGCATCGGCGTGCGAATCGAGCAGCCGAGCGGCAAAATGCGCGCCGTGCCGCTTGATCAGCAGGATCCGTCCCCGATCGTCGCGCAGCAATGCGCCGATGCCTGCCCGGTCCAGCGCGAGATCGACCGCCTCAAAACCGCAGACCGCCTCGCTTGCCAGTTGCCGCGCATGATCCGCGCCGCGAATGCGCACGTCTTTGCCCAGACCCATCTGCCGGGCGAGCCAGGCCAGCCCAAGAATCGAGGCCAGCGATATGGCGGGCTGGAGCAACTGTGCGGCCATTCCCCCCATGGTGAGTGCCTACTGCTTGCCTGCGGCGAGCATGTCGAGCAGCGGTCGGATTGAAGTCAGATCATAGCCGGCCTCGGCCGCCGCCTTGGCGAGGTCATCCGGGTGCTTGCCGTTGCTCGCTTCGGCCAGGGCCCACAACAGGGTGGAGCGGGTGCCGGACCGGCAATAGGCAAGGATCGGTTTCTCGGTGCTGGCGAGCGCAGCGGTCATTGCCTTCATCTGCCCTTCCGAGAATCCGGCATGGGTGACGGGGATGGCAACGTATTCCAGCCCCGCGGCACGCGCCGCAGCGGCAATCTCGTCGCCAGGGACCTGATCGTCGCTTTCCCCCTCCGGGCGATTGTTGATGATCAGGCCAACCCCCATGCGTGCCGCTTCGGCAACTTCGGCAAGGCCGATTTGCGGGCTGGCAAAGACGCGGTCGGACAATTGGCGGAACATCTTGATCTCCTGGTCTGCGGTGCTTGGCCATAGGGCTTATTTGCTGGCAAGTATTGTGCCGACCAGCGCACGAATGCACTTTATCCAACTAGGCCTGGGACGCAATATTGCTTGCAGAAATGTCACAGCGGCCTTCGCGAAACTGCAATTCTCGCGATGAACGGTGATTCCATTCGCTATTACGATTCAATTCAGCTATGTGGAAAAGTGCAGAGGAAGGGGCCTGAGGGTGCTTTGCCCTGTCACCCGGTGCGATTCGTCCGCGCTGCCGGGCTGTGTTGAATGGGGCGAATCGAAGGTTTGATCGGGTATATGGGTTTTGATAGAGGGCGCCGCGGACGCGGGCGCGACAAGCGGGACGGTTTCGGAGAAGACAATTTCGATCCATTTGCCGGCGGTGGTGATCGCTTTGGCGGTGGTGACCGTTTCGGCGGCGGCGATCGTGGCGGCTTCGGCGGCGGTCCCCGTGGCGGTGGTTTCGGCGGCGGTGATCGTGGCGGCTTCGGCGGCGGTCCCCGTGGCGGCGGTGGCGGCGGCTTCGGCGGCGGCCCGCGTGGCGGCGGCATGCCGGCCCAGGTGGTTGGCGAAGGCACTGGCGTCGTCAAGTTCTTCAACGCAGCCAAGGGCTTTGGCTTCATCCAGCAGGATGGTGGCGGTGAGGACGTGTTCGTCCACATTAGCTCGGTCGAGCGCGCCGGTCTTGAAGGCCTAGCCGAAGGTCAGCAGCTGAAGTTCCAGCTCGTCGATCGCGGCGGCAAGGTTTCGGCCAGTGAGCTCGAAGTCGTTGGCGACGTGATCCCGGTGCAAAAGCGCGATGCGGCTCCGCAGCGCCAGCTGACCGGTGAGCGCGCGACGGGGACGGTCAAGTTCTTCAATTCGATGAAGGGCTTTGGCTTCATCACCCGTGATGACGGGCAGCCAGACGCATTCGTGCACATCAGCGCGGTTGAGCGTTCGGGCATGTCTGGCCTCAACGAAGGTGACCGGGTTGAGTTCGACATCGAAGTCGACCGACGAGGCAAGTATTCGGCCGTGAACCTGGTGC
>CAZNBX010000144.1:0-4638 GCA_964571305.1 uncultured Novosphingobium sp. | reverse complement strand
CAAGAGCCGGGATGTCGACCAGCCCTGCCTCCAGCGGCAAGAGTACGTTCTCAAGGGACGCGCCATTAGCGACTTCGTTCAATTTGTCCAGCGAAATCGCCTGTTCGATCCCGAACGGCCCGGCCTTGAGGCGGCGCAGCATCGTGACGTGGCCCACCGTTCCAAGGGCATGGGCAATATCGCGAGCGAGACTGCGGATATAGGTGCCCTTGGACACGTGGGCGATGAGGGTGACGCTGTCGGATGTCACCTCATCGATCCGCAATTCGTGGATCGTAACCGCCCGCGCTTTCATTTCGACCTGCTCTCCGGCGCGGGCAAGGTCGTAGGCGCGCTCCCCGTCGATCTTGATCGCCGAATAGGCCGGGGGAACCTGCAGGATCGGACCAGTAAAGCGCGGCAGCACTGCCTCGATTGCCGCCGCTGCGGGGCGCACCGCGCTTTCCGCGATCACCTGCCCTTCCAGATCGAGCGTGTCGGTCTCGGTACCGAAAGCAATGGTGAAGGCATAGACCTTGCTGGCGTCGAGCATTCGCCCGGTCAGCTTGGTCGCCTCCCCCAGGGCAATCGGCAAGACGCCAGTGGCCAAGGGGTCGAGCGTACCGCCGTGCCCGACCTTGACCTTGCCCAGCCCGGCCTGGCGGCAGACGCGCTTGACCGCGGCGACCGCCTGGGTGCTGCCAAGCCCGTGCGGCTTGTCGAGGATGATCCAGCCGTGCGGCATCAGCTTATTGCCCGGCAATCGCCTGGGCGATCTTCAAGTAATGGTCCGACAGCCACTCGACCGGGGGCAGGACCAACCAGCTGACCACGTTCAGGCTGGGCGCGATCCACGGCAGGACCACCAGCACCAGGATCATGATCAACAGCGCCTTGCTGTGCATCGCCGCATATTTGCGCGCCGCCTGAGCCGGCAGCAGCCCTTCGACGATGTGCCCGCCATCGAACGGCGGGAGCGGGAGCAGGTTGAACAGGGCCAGGAAGATGTTCAGCAGGATGAAGTTGAGCAGGTTCGCGGCGAGGAACGACACCCCCAGCGAAGGCTCCGCCCCGCCAGCAAAGCCGCGCGTCACCAGCCCCAGCGCCACCGCCCCGATCAGCGCCATGACCAGGTTGCTCCCCGGCCCTGCCGCCGCGACGATCATCATGTCACGGCGCGGATTGCGCAGCCGCCCCTTGATCACCGGAACCGGCTTTGCCCAGCCGAACACCGGCAGGCCCGCCAGCTTGAGCATGCCGGGGAGGATGATCGTGCCGAACGGATCGACGTGCTTGATCGGGTTCAGGCTCAACCGCCCGAGCTGCGCCGCAGTCGGATCGCCCAGCAGCCGCGCGGTCCAGCCGTGGGCCACTTCGTGAAACACGATCGCGATCACCAGCGGAATCACCAGGGCGGCGACTTGAAACAGGGTATCGTTCATAGTCCCAACTTCTCCCGGTCGCGCAGGACCACCGAATAGATCGCGCTGTCCCGCTCATAGCCGGTCCAGGTAATCATGTGATTGCGCAAGATCCCTTCTAAAGTCGCGCCGATCTTGGCACAGGCTGCCTGCGAACGCTGGTTGCGGGTGTCGATCGAGAAGAACATCCGTTTCAGCCCGCAGGCAAAGCCGTGGCGCAGCATCATGCGCTTCATCGGGCCGTTTACCTGCCCGCCGCGATGACGCGGGCGAAGATAGGTATTGCCGATTTCAGCCGTCAGCCATTTGAAGTCAGGGTTGATCCAGCTGGTCAGGCCCGCGACTTCGCCGCCAACGATGACCGCAAAGGGCAGCCGTACCGGATTGGCGAGCAGCGCCGAAAAGCTCTCGTCGAAATGGTCTGGGTCATAGGAAATGCCGTACATTTCCCAGATGACCTCATCCTCGCCGCAAGCCTCGCGCAGCGCATCGCGGTGGTGCTCTTCCAGAGGCTCCAGGCGGACCGGGCCTTCTTCCAGCACGGTCAGCAGACCAATCGGGTCGGCTTTTGTGGTCATCCCTCAAGCGCCTCGACAAAGTGTTTGCGGCACAGTGCGACATAGCGGTCATTCCCGCCGATCTCGGTCTGTGCGCCCTGCTTGACCGCAGCACCGCTCGCATCGACCCGCAGGTTCATGGTCGACTTGCGGCCGCAGTGGCACACCGCCTTAAGCTCGACCAGGCTATCGGCAATCCCGAGCAGGACCTTCGCGCCCGGGAACAGTTCACCCTGGAAATCGGTGCGCCGGCCATAGCACCGCACCGGGGCATGGCCCTGATCCGCCACCCGCGCCAGTTGCCAAACTTGCGCCTCGCTGAGGAACTGCGCCTCGTCGACTAGGATGCAGGCCAATGGCTCGACCCGGTGGGCGGCCATGATCCGTTCCCACAGGTCGGTATCGGCCGCATAGCGGTGTGCATCCGCGCCCAGCCCGATGCGGCTTTCGATCGCGTTCTGGTCGCTGCGATGGTCCAGCGCGGCAGTCCACAACATCGTCGCCATGCCGCGCTCGCGGTAATTGAAATCGGCCTGCAACAGGGTGGTCGATTTCCCTGCATTCATGCTGGCATAATAGAAATAGAGCTTTGCCATGCCGGCGTGAGATAAGCACTTGCGGGCAAAAGGCCAGAGCGATTGCGGCGGCGCCATTGACTTTGCCACAGCGCACGCCCAGCCTCGCTCCGGGCAGGGGACGACAGGAGATACCATTTGCGTCCCGCCCTCTGCTGCCTGCTCGCCGCCCCGCTGTTGATCGGGGCCACGGAACCCAGCTACCGCTATCAGCTTGATCCGGCGCGCTCGATGATCAGCGCCAAGGTCGGCTTCTTCGGGATTGCCAGCAAGACCGCCCACTTCCCCCAGATGTCGGGTCGGATCGCCTTGTCACCGCAGCGGCTCGACACCATCGACCTTGATGTCGTGATCGATGCGCGGCGGATCACGGCGGGGGATTCGCTCACGCTTTCACGGCTGAAGGGCAAGGATTTCTTCGACGTCGAACGCTACCCGACCGTGCGTTTTACCGGAAAGCAGATGCAGATGACCGGGCCGGTCACGGCGACGGTTGCTGGCCAGGTCACCGCGCGCGGGATAACCCGGCCTGAGACGGTGCTGGTCACGTTCCGCAATCCCCCGGCC
This sequence comes from uncultured Novosphingobium sp., assembly GCA_964571305.1. Classification (GTDB taxonomy): domain Bacteria; phylum Pseudomonadota; class Alphaproteobacteria; order Sphingomonadales; family Sphingomonadaceae; genus Novosphingobium. The sequence continues at coordinate 1,539 of CAZNBX010000144.1, read as the reverse complement.
AAGGCCACGGGGCGGGAGCCGGTCGAGCTTTCGGCCCGCACCGTGATTGACCGGCGCGACTTTGGGATGACGGCCTACAGCGCGATTGTCGGAAAGAAGGTAACGATCACGATCAATGCCCGGATGACGCCGGAATAGCGATCGCGCGGGGTTTAGTCCGCATCGCCAAGATCGCGCCGGACCTTGGGATCGTCCAGCAGGGCGTCGATGCGGCTAGCTTCGTCAAAGCTCTCGTCCGGCAGGAACTTGATCCGCGCCGCGTATTTCAGCCGCAGCTTGCCCGCCACTTCCTTCTGGAAAAAAGCGGTGTTGGTGCGCAGCGCCTTGATCACCAAGTCCTCGTCCGCGCCCAGCAGCGGCTTCACGAAGACGGTGGCGTGGCGCAGGTCCGGGCTCATCCGCACTTCGGTAACGCTGACCGAGTGAGCGCTGAGGACTTCGTCATGGACCATCTGCCGGGTCAGCAGTTCGCTGATCACATGGCGCACCTGCTCACCCACCTTGAGCAGGCGGACCGAGCGGGTTTCAGGCGTGGCGTTCTGGCGGCTCATCCCTGGTCTCCGGGGCGCGGGGTGGGAATTGCGGTCGAAGTGGAACGGGCCAGAACGGCGCCGGTTTCATCGAACAGCTCACCTTCGAGAAAGATCACCCGGCGTCCACGCCGCACGACCCGGCCCTTGGCAAGCAGCGGACCGGGCAGCACGGGCTTCAGCAAGGTCATGCTGATGTCGAGGTTCAAGGGCGCTTCCGCTCCGTCCGTCGCAATCACATGGGCCCAGCCCATCACTTCATCGAGAAACCCGGCGACAAGGCCGCCCTGCACCGAACCGCGCGGCGAGACGAAGCTTTCCGGCGCGGTGAAGCGCATGGTGATCGTCTCGCTCTCGCGGTCGAAGGACACGTATTGCGCGCCCATCAGGTGCGCGTGTGCCCCGCGGGTTTCGGTCAGCGTGCTCACAGCGTGCGTTCACGCTCCTCGACTTCAAAGACTTCGAGCATGTCGCCGGCCTTGATGTCGTTCGTATCCTGCAGCACGACACCGCATTCCAGGCCAGCGCGAACTTCGGGGACGTCGTCCTTGAAGCGGCGCAGCGAGGCGATGGTGGTCTTGCTGACGATGACGTCGTTGCGGGTAAGACGGGCGAACAGGCCCTTCTTGATCCCGCCTTCGAGCACCAGCAGACCGGCCGCCTTGTCGCGCTTGCCAGCCGGGAACACTTCCTTGACCTCGGCGCGGCCGACAACATGCTCGATCCGCTCCGGACCCCAGATGCCGGCCATTTCCTTGGCCACTTCCTCGGTCAGGTGATAGATCACGTCGAAGTACTTGAGGTGCACCTTCTGGCGTTCGATCATCTCGCGCGCCTTGGCATTCGGACGGACGTTGAAGCCGATGATCGGCGCACCGCTGGCCTGGGCCAGGGCAACGTCGCTTTCGGTGATCGCACCGACGCCCGACTGCAGCACGCGGACCTTGATCTCGTCGTTCGACAGGCGATTGAGCGCGTTGACGATCGCTTCCGTCGAACCCTGCACGTC
>CAZNBX010000143.1:0-4660 GCA_964571305.1 uncultured Novosphingobium sp. | reverse complement strand
CCAGCAGAAGAACGTCGGCAAGCTGTCCGGCGGTGAGCGCAACCGCGTCCACATGGCCAAGATGCTGAAGGAGGGCGGCAACGTCCTGCTGCTCGACGAACCGACCAACGACCTTGACGTCGAAACGCTAGCGGCGCTGGAAGACGCAATCGAAAACTTCGCCGGTTGCGCCGTGGTCATCTCGCACGACCGCTTCTTCCTCGACCGTCTGGCGACGCACATCCTGGCCTTCGAAGGCAACAGCCACGTCGAATGGTTCGAAGGCAACTTCGCGGCCTATGAAGAAGACAAGCGCCGCCGCCTCGGCGACGCGGCGGATCGTCCGACCCGCCTCGCTTACAAGAAGCTGACGCGCTGACGCGCTTGGGCAAGAAACTGACCTGCTGACCGCTCAGGGGATCACCCAGGTCCCCTGCCACGGCTGGCCCGGCTCGCCGCGCGAAAACCTCGCGCGGCGATGTCCGTTATGGGCCAGGTAAAGCCAATCGAGCGAGGTCGGCGCAATCAGCAACACCGCGAAGTTTTCCCGCGCGGGGACAAGTTGCTCCTCGCTGGGGCGAATGCCTTCGACTGCTGCGGGCAGCCCCGACGCAGGCTGCGCTATCGGCGTTCCGGGGCCCGCCTCGGCGAGGTAGCAGCGCCGCGCATAGGCATCCGCTTGCGCCCAGGCCGCATCGACCACGGAACCAGTCGTTTCGATCCGGCCTGTCCCGCGTGCCCTGATCTGAATCTTCGCCTCAGGATCGAAAGCAAGAAAGCTGACTTGCGCCCCCTGCCCGATCGCCTCCACCTTGTGGCTGCGCGCGTCAGTATGAAAGCGCACTTGGGCAAAGTCCGGATCGCAGGCGCGCAGCACCATCATGCGCAGGTCGCCATCGTTGGTGCCCACGACCGGCATGTGCATCGCGCTGCGACGGTCTCGGGCGGCCAGTTGCAACCGCTCCGTCATGTCCTTCAGCACGTCGTCCAGCGTCAAAATCTCGTTCATCGGGCGCCCTATAAAGCTGAACGGTAGCCTTACCAAATCATTCAGGGCCGTGACAGCCCGACTCGCTTAGCACTGCCATCAACGATGCCGCGATGGTGCGGCGGCCTAAAATGGAGATGCGGCAATGGCCGTCATGTTTACCAGCAGTCTACGCCGAGCCAGCGTGATCGCGCTGGCAGTTGGTGCTCTATCCCTTCCCGCGATTGCTCAGGCTGAGCCCGAGGATCGCCCTAGCTGGCGAGAGCGGGTAGAGCGCAAGGATGCTCCGCAGGCACAAACCGAGGTCCGCGCTGCATCGCAGTCGCGCCGGAACGGCGGCGAGGACCGTCGCGGTGGAGATGAAGGCCGTCGCCGTGGCTGGAGCAGCCAGACCGCGGAATCGCAGGCGGCTCGACCGCAGCAGGAGACAACCCAGTCGCCAAAGAACTGGCGCGACCACGTCGGCCGCACCGACGACGGCGAACGCCGGTCCCGCAACGAAACCTGGCGCAGCCGCGATGGCCATGCGGGAACCTGGCAGGGGCGGACCGCCGAAGCCGAACGGGTAGCTCCGCAATCGACCACCCGCACTGGCACCGACTGGCGCAGTCGGGTCCAGCGTTCCGATTACGATCGCACCCGCGACCGCGACTATTGGCGCAAGCGCGACTGGAGCAATCATTGGGACCGCTCGCGCCGCGGCAACTGGTCGGGTTGGAACAATCAATGGAACTGGACCTGGGGCAACGATTATCGCCGCTGGAACACCCATTGGCGCAGCAGCAGCCGCTATGACTGGTACGGCTGGCGCAATCGCTACCCCAGCTATTTCCAGGTCGGGGCCTATTATTCGCCTTACCGGAACTATTCCTACCGGCGCCTGAGTATCGGCTATTTCCTGGACAACCTGTTCTTTGATCAGGACTACTGGATCGCCGATCCTGCATATTACCGCCTACCGGAAGCTTACGGGCCCTATCGTTGGGTGCGGTACTATGACGATGCCGTGCTGGTGAACATCTACGACGGCGAAGTGGTCGACGTGATCTACAGCTTCTTCTGGTAAGCGGCTATTTCCCCCGAAACGGGCTTCGGTTGCGTAACCGAAGCCCGTTTTGCTGTCCATGCGGGCGATTTAAGCGCGTTGTTGTTGATGGTGCTCGACCAACGACATGGCGGGCAGTTTGCCTTGTGCAGTTATTTGGATAGGCAAGATGCCATGAGTCCCTTCCGCGATGCGCCTGCGCCCGACAAGGCCGCCCTTCTGAAAGTCGGCGCCCATGTCCGTCGCCGTCTTGATGCGGACCCGCGCGCTTATCGGTTTGAAACCGATCGCGCGGAAATCTGGGCCGTCGGCGACATGTTCGACGCGGACGAATGTACGCGGTTGATCGAGCTTATCGACCAGACCGCCGTTCCTTCCGAAGTCCTTTCGCATGGCGAAGCCGATGCCTGGCGCACCAGCAGTTCGGGCAATGTCGATGCATACGATCCGTTCATCCAGATGATCGAACGCAAAATCGATGCCTTGCTTGGCCTGCCTCATGAATACGGCGAGCTGATGCAGGGTCAGCGATACGAAGTGGGACAGCAGTTCAAGTATCACCTGGACCTGTTCTGGACCAAGGCGGACTACTGGAAGAACGAGGCAAAGCGCGGCGGACAGCGCACGATCACCGCGATGGCCTATCTCAACGACGTCGAGGAAGGTGGCGCGACCGAGTTCACGCAACTGGGCCTCGCGGTCAAGCCGCGCCGCGGCGCGCTGCTGATCTGGAACAACAACCTGCCCAGCGGAATGCCCAATGAAGACACGATGCACGCCGGAGCGCCGGTCATCAAAGGCGTCAAATACGTGCTGACCAAATGGTACCGCTCGCGAAAGTGGGGATGACAATGAATTTCCTGATCAGCCGCCGCCGCTTTGCCGCCGGATTTGCGCTAACCACCGGCTCAGCGGCCCTTCCCACTGGCCCTGCCTGGGCCCGTCCCGCGGACAGTGCCGAAGACCGCCGGTTGATGACGCTGTTTCGCGAGACGGCGCGGCGCGAGGACGCGATCGATCCGCTCGGTCTGATCTATCGCGGCGGCAAGCCCAACCTCACCGCATTTCGCCAGATCTTCACCGACCTTGCCGTGCGCCAGCAACGCGGCGTGGTTGATTGGGCACTGGCCGGCCTGAAGCGGATCAACCGCGCCCGACTAAGCCCGGAACGCCAGATTTCCTATGACGTGTTCCTGCGCGACAAGCACGAGCAGGACCTGTGGCTCAGTCCCGAAATGGTCGCCCTGACCGAAGTGCGCCCGCTTACCCACTTCGGCGGGCTCCACGTCGAATTCCCCTCGCTGGTCGCGGCCGGTGGCCCGCTGCCCTATGCTTCGGAAAGCGACTACCGCCTCAATCTCAATCTGATCCGCGCTTTCCCGCAGGTCCTGGACAACGCCATCGTCCGGTTCCGCGAAGGCATCGCGAGCGATGTGGTCGAAACCCGAATGACCACCCGCAACATGATCGAACAGATCGACGCGATCCTGGCCCAGCCACTGGTGGAATCCCCATTCACCTCAGCAACCAAAGCCTTTCCGGATGCCGTGCCGACGGCTCGGCGCGAGGCGCTCCGTCAGCAGTATTTCGCAGCAGCCGAAAACGAGATCTATCCGGCCTATCGTCGGCTGCGCCAGTTCCTCAATGACGAGTACCTGCCGGTGACCCGCGAAGTCGTGGGAATTTCGGCGATGAAAGGCGGTGCTGCGCTCTATCTCAAGGAGATCGAGCGGCAGACGACGATGCGGCTCGAACCGGAAGAGGTCCACCGTCTTGGCCTGTCCGAAGTTTCGCGCATTCAAAAAGACATGGACCAGGTTCGCCAGCAACTGGGATTTGCCGGGCCACTCCACGACTTCTTCGACGAAATTCGCACCAACCCGAAATATCATCCCAAGACCAAAGAGGAATTTGCCAAGGCGTTCGCGGATACGGCCAAGGCGGTCGACGCCCAGGTTCCGCGCTTTTTCAGCAAGGTGCCCAAGACCCCTCTGTCGATCGAGCCCTACCCCGCCTACCGCGAGAAATACGAAGCAGGCGGGTCCTATAACCAGGGTTCGCCCGATGGTTCGAGGCCCGGCACGTTCTATTACAACACCTACGACCTGCCGAGCCGCTTCCTCACCGGGGTCGTTACGCTCTACATGCATGAGGGCGCGCCGGGGCATCACTTCCAGATCAGCCTCGCGCAGGAAGACGAGAGCCTGCCCGAGTTCCAGCGCTTTGGCGGGAACACCGCCTATGTCGAAGGCTGGGCGCTCTATGCCGAGACGCTTGGTTACGACATGGGGTTCTACCAGGACCCGATGCAGCATTGGGGCACGCTGGACGACGAAATGTTGCGCGCCATGCGCCTGGTTGTCGACACCGGACTCCACGCCAAGAGCTGGAACCGCGAGCAGGCGATCGAATATATGCTGGCAAATTCGGGCATGGGCCGCAGCGACGCCACGGCGGAAGTCGAACGCTATATCGTCTGGCCAGGCCAGGCGCTCGGCTACAAGATCGGCGCGCTGACGATCCAGCGGCTGCGCGACAAGGCGCGGGCCGCGCTGGGTGCGCGGTTCGACATCCGCGCGTTCCACGATCAGGTGCTCGGCTCGGGCGCGCTGCCGCTGCCGGTGCTGGAAGCGAAGATCGACCGCTGG
>CAZNBX010000142.1:2888-4667 GCA_964571305.1 uncultured Novosphingobium sp. | reverse complement strand
CTTGCTGAGCTCGTTTCAGAAGATGGAGGACGACTGGCATGTCCGCTACCAGGACAGCCACCGCGCCGACGGGCTGATCCTGCTCGGCTACGGCGACTATACCCTTTACACCCGGCGGCTGAAGCAACTGGTCGAAAGCGACACCCATTTCGTCTGCTGGGGTTCGGTGGGCGAGGACAATATCGGCACGATCGTTGGTTCCGACAATTTCGGTGCCGGCCAGCAGGCCGGGGAGCACCTGATCTCGCTCGGCCGCAAGCGGATCGCCTTCCTCGGCCAGGCGGACGAGCACTATCCCGAATTTGCTGAACGCTATCGCGGGCTGTGTGCCGCCTTGTCAGAGGCGGGCCTGCCGGTGGAGCCAAAGCTGCTTGCCCCGGCGCTGTCGGGCGAAGACGATGGCCGCAAGGCAGTCCAGCAACTGCTCGCGTCAGGCGCGCAATTCGACGCGATCTTCGCTGGTAGCGACCTGATCGCGATTGGCGCGCTCCAGGCCCTGACCGAGGCAGGCAAGCGCGTGCCCGAAGACATCGCGGTGATGGGCTTTGACAATATCCCCGCCGCCAGCATGACTTCCCCGCCGCTGACCAGCATGATGCAGGACCTCAAGGCCGGGGGCGAACTGCTGGTCGAGGCGCTGCTCGCCCAGATCGAGGACCGCCCAGCCCCGGACCGCACGATCCCGGCGCGGCTGGTCGTGCGCAAGAGCACGACCGGATAGGCGCCGAACGGGGCTTACGTATTCGTATGCCTCTTGCCCCTGGGCCACGGGCGTGCCAGCCCATGGCAATTACGGGGAGAGCAAAACAATCATGGAAAAACCGCGCCAGAACTGGGCCGGACTGGCCAATATCAGCTTCGGTTTCTTTGGCATCCAGATCGGCTTCGCGCTGCAGAACGCCAACATGAGCCGCGTTTTCCAGTCGCTTGGCTCCAGCCTCGACGACCTGCCGGCGCTGTGGGTTGCCGCGCCGCTGACCGGCCTCCTGGTCCAGCCGATCATCGGCCACATGAGCGACCGCACCTGGCTTGGCCGCCTCGGTCGGCGCCGTCCCTATTTCCTCGCTGGCGCAATCCTTGCCGCGCTGTCGCTGTTCCTGATGCCGTTCAGCCCGGCGCTGCTGATGGCCGCGATCCTGCTGTGGACACTGGACGCCAGCCTCAACATCTCGATGGAGCCATTCCGCGCCTTCGTCGGCGACATGCTGCGCAAGGACCAGCACACCGCGGGCTATGCGGTGCAAACCGCCTTCATCGGGGTTGGCGCGGTGGTCGGCTCGCTGTTCCCCTACCTGCTCGAACACCTTGGCGTCGCCAACGAAGCGCCCAGCGGCGGGATTCCTGATACGGTGCGCTATTCGTTCTGGGCCGGGGGCCTGGCGATGTTCGCCGCCGTGCTGTGGACCGTGATCACCACCCGCGAATATTCGCCCGAGGAAATGGCCTCCTTCGGCGAGGCGGAAGAAGCCGCTTCGGCTGCCACTGCCTCGCTGGCCGAGCGCGACAGCGCCGCGCCGTTCGGATGGATCGCTGCCGGCATCGCGCTGGGGCTGGTCACCCTGCAGTTCGGCCTGGAAAAGGAAGTCTACCTGCTTGCCGGGCTGCTGCTGGGCTATGGCCTGATCAGCCACATTGCGATCCGCATGGCGCGAGCGGGACGTCCGGCCTCGATGCTGACCGGGATCGTCGGCGACTTTTCCGGCATGCCGGACATCATGAAGCGCCTTGCCGTGGTCCAGTTCTTCTCGTGGTCGGCGCTGTTCATCATGTGGATCCACA
>CAZNBX010000142.1:0-2878 GCA_964571305.1 uncultured Novosphingobium sp. | reverse complement strand
CGACCCCGGTGGTGGCGCAGAACCATTTCAGATCGGCCGACCCCGCCAGCGCCGCCCATCAGGCAGGCGGCAACTGGGTCGGCGTGCTGTTCTCGGTCTACAACGGGGTGGCCGCGATTGCCGCGCTGACCCTGCTGCCGTTCCTCTCCTCGCGCTTTGGCAAGGTCCGCACCCACATGTTCGGGCTGCTGTGCGGCGCGGCGGGCTATGCCAGCTTCTTCGTCATCAAGGACCCGCACTGGCTGGTGTTGAGCGAGATCGGCATCGGCGTCGCCTGGGCCTCGATCCTGGCCATGCCTTATGCGATCCTGGCGAGCAGCCTGCCGCAGGGCAAGCTCGGCATCTACATGGGCCTGTTCAACGTCTTCGTCGTCCTGCCGCAACTGCTGGTCGCGACGGTCATGGGCTCGATCATGAAGGCCTTCTTCCCGGGCGAGCCGATCTGGACCATGGCCTTCGCCGCCGGAACACTGGTGCTGGCCGCGCTGGCGATGGCCCGGGTCACCGTCCCGGGCGAGCGCTAGGACCCACTCAGAAGTCGGCGACCAGCTGGAGCGTCCCGGCGCGCGGACCGATGTAGGTGAAGCCGCCGGACGACGACACGTTCCAGCCGTATTCGTCGAACACGTTGAGCAGCACCGGCCGGATCAGCCAGCTTCCCCCGGCCATCTTGAAGCGATAGCGCGCGCCCAGGTTGACCACCGTGCGTGCCGGGGCCGCCAGGGTGTTGGCGGCATTGGCGGTGCGACTCGACAGGCTTTCCAGCGAGACATCGACAGAAACCGGACCGTGGCCCTGGTCACTGCGCAGGTCGAGGGTAAGAACCGAACGGCGGCGGATCTGTCCGACCGGACGCGGCCCGATCAAGGCGCTATCGACCGCCTCTCCCGCAATCCGCGGATCGAGCAGCATGGTTCCGCCAACCACGGTCAATCCGGGCCGGACCTGACCGGTCAGCGACAGCTCCGCCCCGCGGTTGCGCAGCTTGCCAAGCTGGCGATAGCGCAGCGCGGGATCGAGGTTGTAGTAAGGCTTGGTGATCGAAAAGCCGCCAGCGATCAGGGTGAGATGCGGCGTCGCCGCATATTTCAGCCCGGCCTCGACCTGGCTGGTATGGATCGCCGGAGGTGCCTCGGCCCGGTTGATCGCCACTTCCGGTGCAGCCAGCGCCTCTTCCATGCCATGCGAAATCCCGGCGTAGAGCGCTAGCGGCTTCGACAGGTTCACCGTCCCCCCGGCATTCCACATGATCGGGCTTTCGCGCGTCACGGGATCGGTCAGGCGGGGATCGGCAAAGTCGATCGCCTTGCGGTAATTGGTCTTGGAGATACTGGCGTCAAAGCCATAGTGCCCGGCGCGGACCAGCGAGTAGGACGCGCCCCAGGTCAATTGCCGCACTTCGTCAAAGCTCTTCGGCCCGATGGTGTAGACCGGCTCGGGCCGGATGTCGGGCGCAAGGATCGTGCTGGCACCCAGGTCGATCGACTGGCTGCCACCAAAGCGGCGGTCGCGGGCGCGGCCGCGCAGGCTGGCGATCAGGCGGTGGCTGATCTCGCCGTGCTGCCATTGTTTGACCAGGCGGGCCTCGCCCGACAGCGAGGCGTCGCGATTGTCGCCATCGGCAACCACCCGGCGCGAGCGGACCGAGCCATCGCTGTTCACTCCGAACAGCAGGTCGGCAAAGGTCGTGTCCTGGGTGCGGCCGTTATAGAATAGCCCGGCTTCGAGCCCGAACCCGGCGAGCGGTGCCTTGACCACCGCGCCATAGGCCCAGTTGGTGGCGTTGCGCGGCGCCCACGGCTGGCTGAGGTCCACCCCGCGCTTCAGCTGCGGTGGCAGTTCGGCGCCCGACGGGTAATAGGTCGGGCGGGCCTCATCGCTGCGGAAATAAAACGCGCCGCCAAACAGCAGGACGGTGACGCGGTCGGTCGGATGCCAGCCGAGCGTCGCGCCGACTGTGCGATAGCGGGCGGTGCCGCCTTCCCACTTGTGGGCATTGCGCCAGCCGAAGCCGCCGGAAAGGCCGAGCCTTGAACCGTCCAGCGGCTGCTTGAATTCGAACGAGCCGCCGATCCCGCCGTTGTTGGCGCCGCCGTCCTCTAGATTGAAGCTATAACTGGAAACGCCGCGCGGCTGGGTCAGCGAATAGTCGACCAGCCCGGTCGGGGCCGGGAACGGATAGCGCAGCGCCGCAGGGCCGACGCGGATGGTATTGCCATCGGACAGCCGGGTGGACAGCTTGTCGACCTGGTCGAAGTACAACCCCTCCAAGCGGACGTTGCCGGCATCGACCGGGTTGAACCCGCGCACGTCGTCGCTCGAATAGAGCCCGGACTTGTCCTGTCCGACCGAGCGGCCAAAGGCATCGCTCGATTGCGTGGCTGCATTCTCGTTGGCGCGCTGCGCCAGTGCCCCTTGCGGCATCAGCGCAAGCGCCAGTCCGACCGCAGCCCCCAGTTTCAAATCACAACGCATTGCGCGCCCATAGCGCGCGCGCCGCGTTTGGGAAGAGGGTTAGGCGTCGCCGCGTTCGGCGGGGTCCTCGTGCAGCCAGGCGGCATGGCGCGGGGCACGCTTGGTCGCGGCCCATTCGTTAAGCATCGCCGGGGCAATCGCCCGCAGTTCGGCGTGCTGGTCCGGCGTGCCGATATTGCAGGCCAGTTCCAGCCGGTGGCCGTTCGGATCGAAGAAATAGATCGAGCGGAATATGCCGTGATAGGTCGGCCCGATCACTTCGATGCCCTGCGCCTCGATATGGGCCTTGGCGGCAAGCAGCGCGTTCAGGTCCTCAACCTCGAAGGCCAGGTGCTGGACCCAGGCCGGGGTATTCGGATCGCGGCCCATTTCCGGCTGCTGCGGCAATTCGAAAAAGGCCAGG
>CAZNBX010000141.1:0-4676 GCA_964571305.1 uncultured Novosphingobium sp. | reverse complement strand
CGAGGAAACGCCCGCCGTGTTCCAGCGCGCTTTCGGTTTCGAACAGGGGCGATACGTCGACCTTGTCCGCGATCCCGAACAGCTTGGCGAAATAGAGCGCGGCGAGCACGGTGGTCGGCTGCTCGCATTCGGCCACCAGCATCCGGATCGGCGCATCGCCGTCGATGTGGTGGATGATCTGCGCCATGGCGAGGAACTGGCGGATCGCGGTACTGTTTTCGATCGCCAGTGCGGCAAAGTTGGAGCGCAGCGGCTTTGCCTCGGCGAGCAGCTCGCGCATCCGCATCAGCGCGGCCTGACTGGCGAGGTCGAGCTTGCCATCGGGATCGATGCGGCGGCGGATCGCGTTTTGCAGCTGGCTGGAATTCACCCGGAAGTGGATCCAGCCCATGCCCAGCCCATCGGCGCGCATCGCGGCGACGGCGGTCAGCAGCGTTTCCGCCGCGCTATCGTCTGTGTTAGCGGCGAGTTGCTCCAGTTCGGCAATGACCAGGGCGAGGCTGATCAGCTTGAACGGGTGATCCGCCGTCAGGTGATTGGCGGTCTCGGACAGGGCCGCGGGATCGGCCAGGTCGGTCGCTGCCAGTCGCTCTGCCTGAAGCTGCGAATAGGACGCGGCGGCGCGCAGGCGCTCGGCGATGTCGGTGGCTACGTTGCCCAGGCTATCGGCATAGCTGCCCAGTCGCTCGGCCTTTTCCTGCAGGCGATAGCGCAGCGAAGTTGCCCACGAGATGTCGGTGCGGCCGTCCATGTCGTAGCCGACCCAGGTTGCAAAGCGCAGCGGCATCGGGTTCAGGCTGCGCCACTGGTCCGGCCACTGCTTGCGCGCCTGGGCGAGCAGGGTGCGGACCATGGCGTCACGGGCCTGCTGGGCGCGGGACAGGGCATCCATCGCCGCGCGGTGTTCGGTGTCGAGCGTGATCGCATCGCGTTCGTGCGGCGCGACGCAGGCGATTGCGGCCCCGATTTCGCCTGACGATGCAGCCTGTGCGACCGCTTCGGATTGCCGTGCGGTAAGCAGGAAGGGGGGATGCGCGGTGAAGACGACGTGTGCCGCCGGATGCTGCCAGCGACGGGCGAAAGCGGCGAAGTCACTGGTCGGCGCGAGGCTCTCCAGCCGGGCAAGGTTGGCTCTCGGATCAAGCGGCGCGACCAGCGCGTTCAACCGGTGCGACCGCGCCAGCAGGCCCTCGCATTCCAGTTCCGCCACCAGCCCGGCGATGGCATCGAGCGACAGTTCGCCCTTTTCAATCCGCCGCGACAGTTCGAGGCTGAGCTGGAATACCGGATTGAACAGCGGGGTTTCCGCAGTGTGCCGGTGCAATTCCTTGAGGCGGGCGTCGAGTTCGGAAAGAAGGGTCATGGTCCAGCCTCAAGCCGTGCAGGGCGGGGAAGGAGGCCAAGGGGCTCCTTCCCAAGAACAGATCAGCTTATTCCTGGGTTCCCAGGCGGGCAGCACTGCGCGCCGCCGCTTCGATCGCGGCCAGGTCCGGTTCGCCCTTGGGCACAAGCCACGAACCGCCGCAGCACAGCACCGGATCGAGTGCCAGCCAGTTGGCCGCGGTCGCAGCAGTGATCCCGCCGGTCGGGCAGCACTTGACCATGCTGAACGGCGCCGCAATCGCTTTCAGCGCGGGGATGCCGCCATTGGCTTCGGCCGGGAAGAACTTGAACCGGTCCAGACCCAGGTCGAGCCCGCGCATGATGTCGGACGACGTCGCCGTGCCGGGGAGGAAGGCCGTGCCCGATGCGATGGCCGCCTTGGCCAGGCTTTCGGTGAAGCCGGGCGAAACGATGAACTCGCTGCCGGCTTCCAGCGCGTCTTCCAGCGCATGTTCGTTGAGCACCGTGCCCGCACCGACGATGGCGCCGGGAACCTGCTTCATCTCGCGGATCACTTCGAGCGCGCTGGCGGTGCGCAGGGTCACTTCCAGAACTGGCAGGCCGCCCTTGACCAGGGCTTCGGCGATGGGTGCGGCGTGGGCGACCTCGTCGATGACCAGCACCGGAATCACGGGCGCCTTGCGCATGATCGTTTCGATGGGGCTCATGACAGGTGTTCCTTGGCAAAGGCAGCCGCGGCGCCAAACAGGCCGGGCTGGGGATGGGTGATCAGCTTGACCGGCAGGCGAGCCATCAATTCGGCAAAGCGGCCCTTGGCGGTAAAGCGATTGGCAAAGCCGGAGCGCAGCAGCGTGTCCTTGATCCGCAGGCCAAGGCCCCCGGCAATGACCACGCCGCTGGCGCCCTGGGCCAGCGCCATGTCTCCGGCAAACGAGCCGAGCGACAGGCAGAAGCGGTCGACCGCGGCGGCGGCCAGGCTATCCTCGCCGCTGGTTCCGCGTTCCCACAGGGTGCGGTCGTCAAACTGCTGGATCGCGCGGCCCTCCAGCGCGGCGAGCGCCTCATAGATGTCGACCAGGCCCGGTCCCGAAACCACGCGCTCGGCCGAAACCCGGCGATAGCGCGTCCGCAGCCGCGCCAGGATCGCGTCCTCGATCGTGTCGAGCGGGGCATAGTCGACATGCCCGCCCTCGGTCGCCTGGACGCGGTAGAACCCGGCGCCATCGCGCCAGACATGGGCCACGCCCAGCCCAGTGCCCGGGCCGACGATCGACAGCGTGCCGGAGCCCGGCAGCGGCTCGTCAGGACCGGAGAGATGGATGAAGTGCTCTTCCCCTGCGCAGGCCACGGCATGGCCGACTGCGCCGAAATCGTTGATCACGGTATAGCGGTCGGTGCCGAGCTTTTCCGGGATCAGCGCGGGGCGGATCACCCATGGATTGTTGGTGAAGCGGATCACTTCCCCGCCGACCGGCCCGGCAATCGCGATGGAAACAGCCTTGGGCAGGGTGCCGCCCTGCATCTGGGCGAAGTGTTCCCACGCGGTCTGGAAGCTGGCGTGGTCGCGGGTGTGGAGCGTCGCCGGTTCGCCAAGGGTTACCGTGCAATCACTCGCAACCTCGGCCAGGGCAAAGCGGGCGTGAGTGCCGCCGATATCGACCGTGACGATCGTGGTGCTCACAGTCCGGCCTCCGCCAGCATGGCCGAGCCGCCCTGTTCCGCACCATCGGCGTGATGGCGCATCATCGCGAAGAGTTCGCGGCCCATGCCCATCCCGGCCTGCGGGGCGGTGGCGGGCTGGCGAGCCGAAAGGTCGGCCTTCACTTCCAGCGTGCCCTGATGGGCGCAGAGCCGCACCAAGTCGCCGTCCTGGATCAGGGCCAGCGGCCCCCCGCCCAGGGCTTCCGGAGTGACGTGGATCGCGGCGGGGACCTTGCCGCTCGCGCCGCTCATCCGGCCGTCGGTGACCAGGGCGACCTTGAAGCCCTTGTCCTGCAGCACGCCGAGCGGCGGGGTCAGCTTGTGCAGTTCCGGCATGCCATTGGCGCGGGGGCCCTGGAAGCGGACGACGACGATCACGTCGCGGTCGAGCTCTCCGGCCTTGAACGCGGCCTGCACCGCCTCCTGGCTGTCGAATACGCGGGCCGGAGCCTCGATGGTCCAGCGTTCGCGGTCGACCGCGCTGGTCTTGAAAGTCGCGCGGCCGAGGTTACCCGTCACGAGCCGCATCCCGCCATCAGGCTGGAACGGCGCTGCGGCCGGAGCGAGGATTTCGGCATCGCCGCTCTGTACCGGAGCGGGCTGCCAGGTCAGGTCATCGCCGTTCAGCACCGGCTCTGCGGCATAGGCGCGCATCCCGCCTTCGGCGACGGTCAGCACGTCCTCGTGGATCAGCCCGGCATCGAGCAGTTCGCGGGCGACAAAGCCGATCCCGCCTGCTGCGTGGAAGTGGTTCACGTCGGCCGCGCCATTGGGATAGACCCGGGCGATCAGCGGCACCGCGGCGGACAGTTCATCAAGGTCCTGCCAGTCAAGCTTGATCCCGGCAGCGCGGGCCATGGCCGGCAAGTGGATCGCGTGATTGGTCGATCCGCCCGTGGCGAGCAGGCCGACGCAGGCATTCACGATAGCCTTTTCGTCGACAACCTGGCCCATCGGGCGATAGTCGCTCCCTTCGCGGCCGATTTCAGCGAGGCGGTGCACCGCCTTGCGGGTCAGGGCGGAGCGCAGCGGGGTGTTGGGCGGAACGAAGGCCGCACCCGGAACATGGAGCCCCATCAGCTCCATCATCATCTGGTTGGAATTGGCCGTGCCATAGAAAGTGCAGGTGCCCGGCGAGTGATAGCTGGCGCTTTCGCTTTCCAGCAGGTCGGCACGACTGGCCTTGCCCTCGGCATAAAGCTGGCGAACCTTCTGCTTGTCGCGGTTGGCCAGCCCGGTCGGCATCGGCCCGCCGGGGATGAACAGCGCGGGCAGGTGGCCAAAGCGCAGCGCGCCGATCAGCAGGCCGGGAACGATCTTGTCGCAGATGCCCAGCAGCGCCACGGCGTCGAACATCGCCGGGACTCCGCCGGCGACCTGCGCCGTTGCGCCGACTTCGCGGGCATAGAGCTTGATGGCTTCGGGGTAGCGGCCATAGGGCTGATGGGCCGAGAGCATATCGTTGTAGGCGGTGACAATGCCCAAGTTCGGGCCGCGCCCGCCTTTGAGCGCCGGCTTGTCATCCAGCGCCGCGGCAAAGCCGTGGGCCAGGTTGGAGCAGGACAGCGCATGGCGCCCGGGGAAGCGTTCGGCCTCGCGCGCGATCAGGTCGAGATAGCGTCCGCGGCTGT
>CAZNBX010000140.1:4185-4695 GCA_964571305.1 uncultured Novosphingobium sp. | reverse complement strand
TGCTCGATCCTCATCTTCGTCGTGGTTTTTGCGGTATGACAAGGCAACGATAGGAACGATATTTAATGGTTAATTTTTTTGCGGAGGAGGTCGTTGACGACCTGGGGCGAGGCTTTGCCGCGGGGGAGTTTCATGACGGCGCCGACGAGGAACGCAAAGGCTTTATCGCGCCCTGCTTTGAAGTCGGCGATCGATTGGGGATTTTCAGAGAGAACCTGGTCGACGAGCGGCTCGAGGAAGGAGACGTCGCCTACGGGCTGGTAGTCGGGATTTTGGCTGACGATCGACTCGGGATCCATGCCGGGATTCAAGACCATTTCATCGGCGATGGATTTTGCCATTCTGCCAGTTATGCGGTTTTGCTCGATGAGGGCGACGAGTTTTGCGACGTGGGCGGGCGGGATGCCGAGAGAGGGGAGCGTTTTGCCGGTGTCTTTGAGGCGTCCTGCGAATTCGACGGTGATCCAGTTGCAGAGCGCGCGCGGGCTTTTGCAGATTTTAAGGGCCTCT
>CAZNBX010000140.1:0-4168 GCA_964571305.1 uncultured Novosphingobium sp. | reverse complement strand
ACGAGGGGAGGGAGGTCGGGTTCGGGGAAATAGCGGTAGTCGTCGGCGCTCTCTTTTTTGCGCATGAGGATCGCCTGGCGGGCTGCGGGGTCCCAGCGGTAGGTTCCGGGAGGGATGAGAGCGAGCGGATCTTCGTTCGGATGGTCGAGGTAGAGGGCGATCTGGCGGCTCACTTCCGATTGGATCGCCATTTCAAGGAAGGTGAACGAGTTCATGTTCTTGATTTCGATGCGGGGGCGGAGCCCCTCGGGCGATCCCCCCAGGGCGGCACACAAGGGCGATAGCCGCGCCATCTATCGCCTGTCCAAGGGTGCCGACGCGAAGGAAGGTGTGCAAAGCTTCCTCGAGAAGCGCCCGCCGGTCTTTCCGGCCCGGGTCTCTGCCGATATGCCGGACTTTTATCCTTGGTGGGGCGAGGAGCCGCCGTACGAATGACCGAAAGCGCCAAGCAAGAGGGCGAAGTCCCGGCCGGAGCCCGCGAACTGCTGTTGCAGACAGCATCATGCGCGAAGGGGATATCGTTGATATCTCCCTGTCTGAACTCTCGCTTCGCTCGGGGCTGAACTCGGCGCTGGTCAAGTACTACTTCGGCAACAAGGCGGGCCTGATGAAGGCCCTGCTCGACCGCGACATGGAAGGCATCGTCAAGGCGGTTGACGCTCTGATGGCCAAGGACATGCCGCCGGAGGTGCGCCTGCGCCGCCATATTGGCGCCGTGGTCGATACCTATTTCAAGACGCCTTACCTCAACCGCCTGCTGATGCGGCTGGTGCGCGAAAGCAATGATGACGAGGCGCACCGCATTGCCGATTCCTACCTGACGCCGCTCAGCCGCGCCTATGACAAGCTGATCGAGGACGGGGTGCGCCAGGGCGTGTTCCGGCCGGTCGATCCGCAGATGTTCTATTTCACCACGACCGGTGCGGCAGACCGCTTCTTTGCCTCGCGCCTGGTGCTCAAGCATTGCTATGACACCGACACCCTGACCGAGGAACTGCGCGACCGTTATCGCGAGCATTGCATCGACTTCATCATGGCTGGTATCCTCGCTCCCAGATGAGCGAGACCTGGCATATCGGGGTGATCGGCGGTTCCGGCCTGGCGGCGGGGATCGGGATCGATAATGCCCAGGAGATCGAAGTTTCCAGCCCGTTCGGCGCGCCATCCGGCGCGGTGACGACCGGCACGGTCGAAGGGGTGCGCTTCACTTTCCTTCCACGCCACGGACCGGGCCATGCGATCCCGCCCGCCATGGTCAATTACCGCGCCAATATCGACGTGCTCAAGCGGTGCGGCGTGACTGACGTGGTCGCCGTTTCGGCCATCGGCTCGCTCAACGCTGCCATGGCCCCGGGCCATTTCGTCGCGGTCGACCAGTTCATCGACCGGACCACCAGCCGGGCTAACTCGTTCTTTGGCCCCGGTCTGGTTGCCCACGTCAACCTGGCCGATCCGGTCTGCCCGCGGCTCAGCGCGGCGCTGGTCGCGGCGGCGCGGGGCGAGCAGGCGCAGGTCCATGATCGCGGCTGCTATGTCGCCATCGAAGGACCGCAGTTTTCGACCCGGGCGGAAAGCAGGCTCTACCAATCTTGGGGCGCCGACGTGATCGGGATGACCGCCATGCCCGAGGCGCGCCTCACCCGCGAGGCTGAGCTGCCTTATGGCTTGCTCGCCATGGTGACCGATTACGACAGCTGGCGTGAGGCCGAGCAGGGCGTCGATGCGGCCGACGTGATGCGCGTGATGGCCGAGAATGTCCGGCTGGCCCGGCAGGTCCTGCGCCGCTTTGCGCGGCAATTGCCGCCCCGGCGCGAGGCCAGCCCGATCGACCGCGCGCTCGACAATGCGATCATGACGGCACCGGCGCAGCGCGACCGCGCGCTGATGGCTAAGCTTCATGCCGTGGCGGGAAGGGTGCTGGGATGAGCGGCGACGTGGTCCTCTACGATTACTGGCGCTCCTCGGCGGCTTACCGGGTGCGGATCGCACTCAACCTGAAAGGCCTGGCCTACCGCTCGGTCCCGATCGATCTGGCTACCGGGCAGCAGGGCAGCGCAGACTATGTTGGGCGCAACCCGCAAGGTTTGATCCCGGCGCTGGAAATCGATGGCGCGCTGCTCACCCAGAGCCTGGCGATCATCGACTACCTTGACCAGACCCGGCCCGAACCGCGCTTGCTGCCAGCCGATCCGGCTCTGCGCGCGGCCGCCCTGGGGCGGGCGCTGGTGATTGCGGCCGATACGCACCCGATCCAGAACCTGCGGGTGATGAACCGGCTGAAAAGCCAGTTCGGCGCTTCGCAGGACCAGGCGGTCGAGTGGAACCGGCACTGGATTGCGCTGGGCTTTGCCAGCTTGGAAGCGCAGGCTCCGGCGGACGGTCTGTTCGGCGGCGACCAGCCCGATCTGTCCGACCTTTGCCTGGTGCCGCAAATGGCCAATGCCCGGCGTTTCGAAGTGCCGCTGGAGCCCTATCCCCGGCTGGTCCGGATCGACGCGGCACTGCGCGCGATCCCGGCCTTTGCCGCGGCCGCGCCCGAGGCGGTCAAAACCTGAGTTAGGCCATTGCGCTGCGGCGCGCTTGCCCTTAGCAAACTGGTTGCAACAGGAACCAGTTAACATGCCTGACCAGACCCGCCTTGCCGACTTCGTTCCCTATCTCATGTCGGTGACGACCAATGCCGTCAGCGACCTGATCGCCGGGGAATACCGCAGCACCTATGGCCTGAAGATCCCGGAGTGGCGGGTGATGGCGGTGCTGGGTGATTCCGGCGCGCGGACCCAGCGCGAACTGGTCCATGCAACGCGGATGGACAAGGTCGCGGTCAACCGCGCGTGCAAGGTGCTGGAGGATCGCAACCTGGCCCGGCGCAGCCCCAATGCCCGCGATGGCCGCTCGCACCACCTTGAACTGACGGCGGCGGGCAAGGCGATGCATGACCGCATCATGCCGCACGCGCTGGACATGGAGCAACGCCTGCTCGCGCCCCTTAGCGAGGCCGAGCGCAAGCAATTCGTCTCGCTCCTCGCGCGGATCGGAGCCAGCGCCGAGGCCCTGGAAGAAGGAATGTCGATATGAAGCTAGCCTCTCTCCCCCATGGCCGCGACGGGCGCCTGGTCGTCGTTTCGAGCGATCTCGCCTGGTATGCCCAGGCTGACCATCTGGTCCCGACCTTGCAGGCGGCGCTGGACGACTGGGATCGCCACGAACCCACGCTGCGCGCCTTGGCCGAGGAACTGGAACATGGCGCGATCCCGCGCGAGCGGTTCCACGAACGGCGCGTGACCGCGCCCCTGCCGCGCGCCTATCAGTGGGCCGACGGTTCGGCTTACGTCAACCACGTCGAACTGGTGCGCAAGGCGCGCGGGGCGGAGCTTCCCGACAGCTTCTGGCACGACCCGCTGATGTACCAGGGCGGCAGCGACGACCTGCGCGGCCCGCGCGAACCGATCACCCTGGCGGACGAAGCCTGGGGCTGCGACATGGAGGCGGAAATCTGTGTGATTACAGGTGACGTGCCGCAGGGCGTTTCGCCAGAGCAGGCACTGGACCACGTTCGCCTCGTCGGCCTGGTCAACGACGTGTCGCTGCGCAACTTGATCCCCGGCGAACTGGCCAAGGGTTTCGGCTTCGTCCAGTCCAAGCCGGCCAGCCATTTTTCGCCGGTCTTCGTGACCCCGGACGAACTGGGCAACAGGTGGACCGGCGGGCGGCTGAATGGTGTCCTAGCGGTCGACCTCAACGGCGAGGCCTTCGGCCGGGCCGAGGCGGGCGAGGAGTGCACCTTCGACTTCGGTACCCTGATCGCGCACCTGGCCAAGACCCGGCGGATCGGGGCGGGTTCGATCATCGGTTCGGGGACGGTCTCGAACCGCGATCCCGATGGCTCGCCGGGACGCCCCTGCCACCAGGGCGGTCGCGGCTATTCCTGCATTGCCGAGCAGCGCATGGTCGAAACCATCGCCCAGGGCGAGGCGAAGACCCCGTTCCTGCGCTATGGTGACGTGGTCCGCATCGAAATGCGCGATGACCACGGCCACACGATCTTTGGTGCGATCGAGCAGACCGTCGTTAAGCCGTGAGGCGCCCGGCCTAGTGCCCGCCGCCCTTGGCCGGACCGCCGTCGGCAAAGGCGTCGGCGATCGAGCAGGCCGCCGGGCCAAGGATC
>CAZNBX010000139.1:0-4712 GCA_964571305.1 uncultured Novosphingobium sp. | reverse complement strand
ACCGCCAGCTCGACCGGCCTTTACGGCAACTTCGGCCAGGCCAACTATGGCGCGGCCAAGCTGGGTCTCGCCGGCTTCACCAAGACGCGGGCGCGGGAAGGCGCGAAGTACAATGTCCGCATCAACACCCTGGCGCCGGTTGCCGGCACCCGTATGACCGAAGACCTCGGCATGCCGGAAGCTTTCTTCCAGATGCTGGCTCCGGACCACGTCGCACCGATGTCCCTGTACCTGGTCAGCGACGAAGCGCCGACCAACATGATCTGCGGCGCTGGCGCCGGTGCCTATCACGCGGCCTATGTCACCCTGACCCCGGGCGTGGCCCTGCCGGCTGACGAGCGCACGCCGGAAGGCATCGCGGCACACTGGGAGCAGATCATCGACCGCACCGGCGAGATCGTTCCGCAGTCTGGCGGCGAACAGAGCCAGGTCGTGATGGCTGCGCTGAACAAGCTCGGCGCCGCCTGATCCACCTTTCACCCCGCTAGGCGGGCGTGAAGCAACACTTTGGGGACCGCCGCTGCCAATGGGCACGGCGGTCCCTTTGCATTGAAGCTGCGGAAATCGACAGTTCCGGCGCCCGCCCCGGAAATCCCCCTAATTCCGCATCCACCTTGTTGCAGCCGCAATCGCGCAAGACGGAACCGTCCTATCGAGACGGAAGCGGGAACCGATGCTCAAGCGAATTGATCCTTCACAGGCTGAACTAGGAATGTTCATCCACAAGCTTGAGGGACCGTGGCTGAAGCACCCGTTCTGGAAGACGAAATTCGTCATCGACGATCCGGAAACCCTCGCAGACCTGCGCGATTCCGACATTGAAGCCGTGGTCATCGACGTGTCGCGCGGCTGCGACGTCAAGCCGCGCATCTGGGCCACGGCAACTTCAGCCGCACCGGCACCGCCCCCCACTCTACCGCCCCGCTTCCAACCCCGCCCCGTCCGCTCGGTCCCCGAACCAGCCGCGTTCAATTTCCGCTCCACCCAGCCGCTGTCGAGCGCCAAGGAATTCGGCCACGCGACCAAGATTGCCGAACGGGGACGCAAGATCGTCAACCAGGTCTTCCTGGAAGCCCGCCTCGGCAAGTCGATCAAGGCGACCGCGGTCGAGCCGGTAATCGAGGACATCTTTGCCTCGATCCAGCGCAACCCCCATGCCTTCAACGGGCTGATGCGCTGCAAGCAGGAGGCGGAATGGGTCTATCGCCACGCCCTCGCCTGCTCGGCCCTGATGATCTCGCTGGCGCGGCAGCTCAACCTGAACCCATCCGAAATCCGTGAGGCCGGACAGGCCGGGCTGCTGTTCGACGTCGGGCTGAGCCAGCTCCCAATCGAGATAGCCCAATACCAGGACGATTTCCGCCGCATTCCGTTCGAGATCCTGCGCGAGCATACCTCGCTCGGCTATAACTTCCTCCACGCCAGCGGCCTGTCGGAACGCACCGCGCAAGTGGCGCTGCACCATCACGAGCGCAACGATGGAACCGGCTATCCCTCGGGCCTGATCGGCGGCGACATCTCGTTGCTGTCGCGCATGGCGGCGGTTTGCGATGCCTATGACGAGCTGGCCAGCCACGGGTCAGACGCCCATCCGGTCGATCCCGGCCAGGTCGTGCAACGCATGGCGGCGATGACCGGCAAGTTCGATCCGGTGGTGTTCGACGCCTTCGTCCAGTGCATCGGGGTCTATCCGATCGGCAGCTTCGTCGAACTGCGCAGTGGCCTGCTGGCCATGGTTGTCGACCCGCAGGGAGACCCAACCCGGCCCAAGGTTCGGACCTTCTATTCCCTTCACGGCGGCGAGCGTGTTCGCTCGGAAGAAGTCGACCTGGCAAACTGCGGCGACCGCGACGAAATCGTGGGTCTGGCCGACATGTCACGCTTTGAACCCGAAGAGGTCGGCGAATTGCGCCAGCGGATGATCAATGCGGTGATGCGCACAGCCTGAGCGCGCGTGAAGGCTTGAGATGCGCGGCGCGGGCCTTATGCAGGGCGCGACAGGAGAGAAACATGCGCGCGACCCAGGCATTCATTGAACAGACCGGCGGCCCCGAAGTGATCCAGTGGCACGAGGTCGACCTCCCCGCCCCCGGCCCCCACGAAGTGCTGATCCGCCACGAAGCGGTCGGTCTTAACTTCATCGACACTTACTTGCGCACCGGGCTCTATCCGATGCGCCTGCCCGGCGGCCTTGGCTTTGAAGCGGCCGGAGTGGTCGAGGCCGTGGGCAGCGAAGTGACCCGATTCAAGCCCGGCCAGCGCGCCGCAAGCTTTGGCGGCACCCCGGGTGCCTACGCCACCGCGCGCATTGCCAAGGAGGCGGAACTGTTTCCCCTGCCCGAAGGCATCGACAGCGAAACTGCCGCCGCCGTGTTCCTGAAAGGCGCAACTGCTGAAGCCCTGGCCGAACGAGTCGCTCCGGTCGCGGTAGGTGGCTGGGCCCTGGTTCCGGCCGCGGCGGGCGGCGTGGGCCTGCTGCTTGTGCAATGGCTGAAGGCGCGCGGCGTCCGCGTAATCGGCACGGTTGGCGCGGCGGAAAAGGTCGCATTGGCGCGCGAGGCGGGTGCGGAAGAGGTGTTCCTTTCTGACGATGCGGACTTGGTCGCCAAGGTTCGCGCCGCAACGGGCGGAGCCGGGGTGCAGGTTTCCTATGACGGCGTCGGCGCGGCCACTTGGCAAAGCTCGCTCGATTCGATGGCCCCACGCGGCACCGTGGTTTCGTTCGGCAATGCCAGCGGCCCGGTCACCGGCGTCGCCCTGCGCGATCTCGCCACGCGGGGCTCGCTGTTCGTCACCCGCCCGGGGGTCTACGACTATTACCGCGATCCGGCCGAGGCCATGGCCGGTGCCGCCAAGCTGTGGGACATGATCGGTTCGGGCAAGCTCAAGATCACGATCGGGCAGACTTACCCGCTGCTTGACGCGGCCCAGGCCCATCGCGATCTCGAAGCGCGCAAGACCACTGGCTCGACCCTGCTCCTGCCATGAGCCAGCTCCCCCGGATCGAACTGATCGGTCTGCCAAGCGACATCAACTCTTCGTTTGAGCGCGGCCCCGCTCAGGCTCCCGGCATGATCCGCGAAGCGCTATGGTCGGATCGCGGCAATCTGGCCTGCGAGGACGGCCAGGAAATCGGGATCGACTTCGAACTGGCCGACCGGGGCGACCTGTTGTTGACCGAGACCGCTGCGGACGACGCGGTCATTGCCGCTGCGGTTGAAGCATCGATCCGTTCCGGCGCCATCCCGTTGGCGCTCGGCGGGGACCACGCGATGAGCCATCCGGTCGTGCGCGGCGTCCATGCCGTCCACGGCCCGGTGACGATCCTGCACTTTGACGCCCACCCCGATCTCTACGACGATTTCGAAGGCAATCCTCGCAGCCATGCTTCACCCTTTGCACGGATCATGGAAGCCGGCCTCGCCAAACGGCTGGTGCAACTGGGCATCCGCACGCTCAACCGCCATTGCCGCGAACAGGCCGAGCGGTTCATGGTGGAGATCGTGCCGATGGCGGACTTTTCGCCGAGCAAGGTGCCGGTGCTCGAAGGACCGCTTTACATCAGCATCGATCTCGACGGGATCGACCCGGCGGAGGCTCCCGGCGTCTCGCATCCCGAACCGGGCGGGCTCACGGTACGAGAAGTCTTGGCAATCCTGCGCCGCCAGACCGCGCCTATCGTCGGTGCGGACATTGTCGAACTGAACCCGCGCTTCGACCAGAACCAGCGCACGGCGATACTCGCCGCCAAGCTGGTCCGCGAAGTCGCGGCGCTGGCTGCGAGGAACCGGGGTTAAGCGACGAGCTTCAACTCGCCCCGGGCCTAATCGGCGGTGGCGAACCAGATCACGTGGCGCGGGCCTTTGCCCTTGCCATTGGCATCGACCCGGGCGCGCACTTCCACTTCCTCGACGGCAAAGCCGACCTCACCGAGACGGCGGGTGAACTTTGGATCGGGGGCGGCCGACCAGATTGCCAGTACGCCGCCGGGACGCAGCGCCTTGCGCGCGGCGTGAAGTCCGGCCTTGGAATAGAGCCGGTTATTTTCGGCGCGAACCAGTCCGTCCGGGCCATTGTCAACGTCGAGCAGGATCGCATCGAGCGGTTCGGGAGCGAGCAGGATCGCTTCGGCCACGTCCCCCATGCGCAGGGTGACGCGCGGATCGTCGAGACAGCCCTCGGCCACTTCGGCCATCGGACCGCGCGCCCAGTCAATAATCTCGTCCATCAGTTCGGCCACTGTGATCCGGGCATCCGGCCCCAGCAGGGCAAGCGCGGCCCGCAGAGTGAAGCCCATGCCATAGCCACCGATCAACAGATGCGGCGCACGGACCTTTCCCAGCCGCTCGATCGTCAGCCGTGCCAGCGCCTCTTCTGAGCCGCGCATGCGCGTGCTCATCAGTTCGTTATGGCCCATCACGATCATGAAATCGCGGCCATGGGAAAAGAGCCGCAGCTCTTCCCCACCCGGCACTTGGGCCGTTCCCAGAAGCTGGCGCTGGATCATGTCAGGCCGCGCGCTGGGCGCGATCGACCGCCTCCTGGTTGAGCATGTCGGCCAGCAGGAACGCCAGTTCGATCGACTGCGCCGCATTGAGACGCGGGTCGCAGTGCGTATGATAGCGGTCGGCCAGCGCCGAATCCGAAATCGCCACGGCGCCGCCGACACATTCGGTCACGTCCTGGCCGGTCATCTCGATATGGATGCCGCC
>CAZNBX010000138.1:0-4748 GCA_964571305.1 uncultured Novosphingobium sp. | reverse complement strand
GCGCAGGATCGTCTCGGTCGCCTTGAGCGGATTGCCCCCGTCCTTCGGCGTGACCGTCTGGGTCAGCATCAGGTCGACATGGTCGCCGGGGAAGACGAAGCCGCCGACGCCGGTCTTGGCCGAAACCGGAATGGTCACGGCGCGCATGCCCGGGCCGAGCGCTGCGGCAAGGAAGCCGCGGTCGCCGGGAGCAACCAAAGCGCCCTGGGTAACCGGCTGACCGGCGGTGATCGGATAGCGGACCACGGTGCCAAGCAGCTTGTTGATGTCCGCCTCGCCGTCGATGAAGTAGGCGTCCTGGACCATTTCCTTGGGCCACAGCTGGAACGAGACCGAATCGGCGGTGATGATCGTGCCGACCGGCAGCCCGCGACGGGCGACCAGGACCTTGGGACCTTGCGGCACCTGCTGCGCGGCCTGGGCCTGCGGCGAGGCCGCGCCCGAAAGCATGCTCCGCGCCGCCATTGCGGTTCCCACCGCAACGACCAGCGCAGCAACCAGCAGCATCAGCTTCTTCTTGTCCATGGCTATGCTAGCCCCCTAAGAAATCCCGAATTCGTGTGTGTTTATTCGGGGAGATTGGTTAAAATCCGGTCAACCCAGGCCAGCAGCGGCCAGGGCGCCCGGCGGCGGTGCGATCTGGGGCAGAAGCACGAGCAGCCCCCCCGCCGAAATCGCAACGCCATAGGGTATCGGCAGGCGGCGCTTCTGGTTGCGCGAGACCACCACGGCACCGGCGCAGGTGACGGCGAAGGCCGCAACCGTTGCGACGGCCAGCACCGCGCCCGGCACAAAGCGCTCAAGCCCGAGCGGTGCGCCGCCTGTCATGGTCCAGGCGAGGTAGGCGGACCCCGCGACCCACAGAGTCGCAGCGATATGGGCCAGCATGCGCTTGCCCGTCTGGTCAGGGCGCAGGTTGAGGTTGCGGGCGCCTGCCACCATCGACATCGCCCCGCCGACCAGCGAGGTCAGGAAGATCACCCAGAACAGCACGCCGGGCGACAGCCACAGCGCCAGCGCGGCGAGCAGCTTGACGTCGCCGCCGCCCATGCCGCCACGGGCAAAGACCAGGGCAAAGCCGAAGAACACCACCAGCGTCATGCCAAGCTGGATCGCCACGCCCGGCCACAGCGACAGGCCCGAGGCCCACCAGTAGAGCGGCGCGGTAAGGGCGATGGCGGCATTGAGCCAGTTGTCGATCTGGCGGCGGCGCAGGTCGGTGACGGCAGCGGTCACCAGCGCAATTGCCAAGCCTGCAAGCAAAAGATAACGGAAATCCGCGTCTGGCATTGATGCCCCCCTGTCACGGGGCATATGTAAAAGTCAGGACTTACTAAAAAGTAACTACCCCTAGGAGGGCGCCATTAGCCAAGAGCGAGAAGCCATCGATCGCCGCGTCATCCCTGCCTTAGCCATTGAAACGAAGTGGTTAACCGGCGATGGCCACGCGGTGCGCCGGATAGACTGGCCCGGCGCGGGCAAGCCCAAGGGGTCGATCCTGTTCCTCCCCGGGCGCGGCGACTTTTACGAGAAATACCTCGAAACGCTGGATCACTGGCATGGGCTGGGGTGGCGAGTGACGGCCACGGACTGGCGTGGTCAGGCGGGATCGGGCCGCCTCGGCAAGGATGCGGTGACCGGCCACGTCGATGACTTTGCGACCTGGGTCGAGGACCTCGGCACCTTGTGGAAGCACTGGAAGGCGGAAACGCCGGGACCTCACGTGCTGGCCGGGCATTCGATGGGCGGCCACCTCGTGCTGCGCGCTCTCGCAGAACAGCAGGTCGATCCCGATGGGCTGTTGCTCAGCGCGCCGATGCTGGGCTTCAGCGCCAGCGTCCTGCCCGACGTGTTCATGCACCAGGCGGCCAAGCTAATGAAGGCGCTGGGCGACCCGCGCCGCCCGGCGTGGAAGTGGAGCGAAAAGCCTGGCCAACTGGCCGAGGATCGCATCCACCTGCTGACCCACGATGCCGAGCGCTACAATGATGAAATCTTCTGGCGCCAGGCCCGCCCGGAACTGGTGATGGGGCCGGGATCGTGGGGCTGGATCGAACGCGCCTATGCCTCGATGCGCCTGCTCGCAACGCCGGGGCTGCTCGAGGCAATCGACATCCCGGTCCTGATCCTCGCCACCGACAACGACCAACTGGTCGGCTTCAAGGCGGTCCAGCGTGCTGCTACGCGCCTGCGCGACTGCGAATTCATCCATTTCGGGGTGGAAGCCTACCACGAGATTCTGCGCGAAGCCGATCATGTCCGCGACCGGGCCTTGCGCGCCTGCGACAGCTTCCTGAACCGCATTGCCGGAGCGCGAGCCGGATCGTGAGCGAGCGTTTTGACTTTGCAATTGTCGGCGCCGGGATCGCCGGGGCCTCGCTCGCGGCGGGGCTGGCGCCGCATGGCCGCGTCGCGCTGATCGAGGCGGAGGATCGCCCCGGCTATCACGCCACGGGCCGTTCCGCCGCGTTCTGGACCGAAAGCTATGGCGGACCGATGGTCCAGCCGCTGACCACGGCGTCGCACGCGTTCCTGAGCCAGCATGGCCTGCTGACCGAGCGCGGCGCGCTGACCCTGGCCCGTGCTGGCGAGGCGGAGGAACTGGCCGCGTTCATCGCGGAATTTTCCGCGCTGGGCGTGCGGGTCGATGCACTGGACCGCGCCGAGCTGGAAGCGCGTTTGCCGGGTCTGAAGTCGGAGTGGCAGCTCGGTGCCTATGAGCCCGATTGCTGCGACATCGACGTTGCGGGCCTGCACCAGTTGTGGCTGGCGCAGGGCCAGCGCTTGGGGGCCGAACTGCTGTGCCGCGCGCAGATGGTGGCGGCCCGCCACGGCGCGGATGGCTGGCACATCGCGCTGGGCGACGGGCGCGAGCTTGCGGTGCGGGTCTTGATCAATGCGGCTGGCGCCTGGGCTGATCCGGTCGCGCAGGCCGCAGGGGTTGCGCCGCTGGGCATGGCGCCGCTGCGTCGGACGGTGGCGCAGCTGCGGATGGAGCGGGCGGTTCCGGCAAACCTGCCGCTGACGTTGGGGCTCGACGGATCGTTCTATTTCAAGCCCGAAGCGGGCAAGCTGTGGCTCAGCCCGCATGACGAGACCCCCAGCGCGCCGTGCGATGCCGCGCCGGATGAGCTGGATGTCGCGCTGGCAATCGACCGGTTCGAGGCCGTGCTCGACTGGCAGGTGGATGCGGTGGAGCATCGCTGGGCCGGGCTGCGGACCTTCTCGCCCGACCGCTTGCCGGTCTATGGCTTTGACCCGACCGCGCGCGATTTCTTCTGGTTTGCCGGGCAGGGCGGCTTCGGCATTCAGACCGCCCCGGCGGCGGCGGAACTTGCCTTGGCCCTGTTGCTGGATCAGCCGCAGGGCAGGGTCGATCCGGCGCCCTATTCCCCGACGCGCTTCCGCTAGGCTGCGGCGACAGCCGCGTCGCTGGCGAGTTTGTCGGCGCGTTCGTTTTCGGGGTGGCCGTCGTGGCCCTTTACCCAGATCCATTCGATCTTGTGGCGGCGCGTGGCGGCAAGCAGGTCCTGCCACAGGTCGGCGTTGAGCACCGGCTTCTTCGCGGCGGTCTTCCAGCCGTTCTTCTGCCAGCCAAAGATCCAGCCGGTGATCCCGTCGATCACATAGCGGCTGTCGGTGTGAAGGTGGACCTGGCACGGCTCCTTCAGCGCCTCGAGTGCGCGGATTACGGCGGTCAGTTCCATGCGGTTGTTGGTGGTTTCCGCCTCGCCGCCCGACAGTTCCTTTTCGTGGTGCCCCATGCGCAGGATCGCGCCCCAGCCACCCGGGCCGGGGTTACCCTTGCAGGCGCCGTCGGTGTAGATCTGGACCGTCTTCACGAGCGCGCGAAGACCCCGGCATTGGCCGGGTCGGCATAGAATTCCAGCCGCCGGGCAAAGGCCATCGGGCTCTTGCGCACGACCAGCGCATCGGCCGGCGTGTTGAGCCAGTCAAACGCCCGGCTCATGGTAAAGCGCAGCGCGGCGGCGCGGGCCAGAACAGGCAGGGCGGCGCGTTCCGCCTCGCTCAGCGGCCGAAGGCTTTCGTAGCCTTCGAGCAGCGCGGCCGAGATCGCCGGATTGAACTTGCGCCCTTCGCCGTCGAAGCACCAGGCCGCGTGGGTGACGGCAACGTCATAGGCGGTCAGGTCGGTACAGGCGAAATAGAAGTCGATCAGGCCGGTGACCTCTTCGCCCAGCATCAGGACATTGTCCGGGAACAGGTCGGCATGGATCACCGAACGCGGCAGGTCGGCGGGCCAGGCCCGTTCGAGCAGCGGCAATTCGCGCGCGACCAGTGCGGCAAGCGCCGGATCAATCTCGGCCATGCCAGCCGCACCGCAGGCGTCGGCGAGGCGGCGCGATTCGGCCAGGCCCATCGCGTTCTCGCGCGCCTGGCCGAAATCGGCACTGGCCATGTGCAGCTGGGCGAGGGCGCGGCCGACCGAGCGGGCCTGACCCGGGGTCGGATGGCTTACTGAAACGCCGGGGAGAAATTCGATCAGCGCCACGGCCTTGTCGCCTACCATGCGGTACAGCGCGCCGGAGCGGTCGTGGATGGTGTGCGGCACCGGGCAGCCCTTGGCCGCCAAGTGATCGAGCAGCGAGAGGAAGAAGGGCAGGTCCTCCACCTCGATGCGGAACTCGTACATGGTCAGGATGAAGCGCGCGCCCTCACCCTGCTTGCCAGTGGTTTCGACCAGCCAATTGGAATTCGAAACGCCCTCGGCAATGCCCTTGGCACTG
>CAZNBX010000137.1:0-4834 GCA_964571305.1 uncultured Novosphingobium sp. | reverse complement strand
GTCCGGAAGGTCCAGCTTGCGCAGGTCCCCTTCCTCGCCGTTAAGCCAGAGCAGACTGCTTTCACCAAAGGCTACGTCGCTCAGGTCGTGTGAATCAAGCCGCCGATCATGGCCGTTGGCATCGTAGTAAAGAAGGTCCATGCCGCGTCCGCCAGAGTGTCAGGCGGAAACGCGTCATTCATCACCCGGTTGCGTCGCGGCGGCGCAACTCTCCGACCACGCCGGTGCAGATCAGGAACTGGCCGAAGTAATAAAGCGGCCAGATCAGCAGGCCTGGCAGCGCGCTTTGAGCGAGCGGGCCCATGCGTGTAAAGATCAACAGGTCGGATACTGCGAACATAACCGCACCGATTCCGACGCGGTAGCGCGAGAAACTGCTGGTCCAGGCCGCAGCCGTCATCACGCCAAGCCCAAGCGCATAAAGTGCTACACCCGGGGCGGCCGCGCGGTCAGCCGGGAGCAGGAAGCTGATCGCTGGAATGAGAATGAGGAACGCCAGGGCTGCCAGCTTTTGGCTGAGTTCAAGACGGTCCCGGCGGTGCCGCCAATACAGCTGGATCGCAATCAGGTGCCCGACTAAGAATGAAATTGCGCCCCATTCTAGTACTAGTTCGATCAGCACGTCACCCAATGCCCCGAACGCCATGACAGCTGCAATCTGCCGGGAATCGTTCCCTTTGTGCCGAGCCAGTGCATAGGCGGCGAGAAGCGCCACCCCTGCCCCCTTCCATGCCATCAGGGTAAGCCCCGGTATTTCGCCATGGCGCACGAAGAAATAACTGATCCCTGCGATCAGGCTGGCGGCCAACCAGGGCCGTTTTTCGGTCAGTGCACGTTTGGGCATGAGTACCCCTCCCCTTTTCCGGCATGCTGGCGTTGGAATTTTCCGCGCGCAAGGCTAACCGCTGCTCATGGCATATGATGTACACATTATCGGCGGCGGCATGGCTGGCAGCGAAGCCGCCTGGCAACTGGCGCGCCGGGGAATCAAGGTTCGTCTTTCGGAAATGCGCGGTGGTGGGGATACCACTCCTGCGCACCAGGGTATCGGCTTGGCTGAACTGGTGTGCTCCAATTCGTTCCGTTCCGACGATCACGAGAACAACGCGGTTGGTCTGCTCCATCAGGAAATGCGCGAACTGGAATCGCTGATCATGGGTGCGGCTGAAGTTGCCAAGGTTCCGGCGGGCTCCGCGCTGGCCGTGGACCGCGACGTATTCTCAGCCGAGGTCGAAAAGCGCCTTTCCAGCCTGCCCAATCTGGAGATCGTGCGTGAACGGGTCGATCAATTGCCTGAAGCGGGCCTGACCATCGTTGCCACCGGGCCGCTCACGGCTGCGGCTTTGGCTGAGAGTATCGGCAAGGCAACTGGAGCGGACAGCCTTGCCTTCTTCGATGCGATTGCACCGATCGTGCACCACGACACGATCAATATGGACATTGCGTGGCGCGCCGCGCGCTGGGACAAGGGCGGCAAGGACTACATTAATTGCCCACTCAATCGCGAACAGTACATCGCTTTCCGCGAAGGCTTGCTGGCCGGAGAGAAAACCGAATTCCGTGAGTGGGAAGCAACCACGCCTTACTTCGAAGGCTGCATGCCGATTGAAGTCATGGCCGAACGTGGCGAAGATACCCTGCGTTTTGGCCCGATGAAGCCGGTCGGCCTCGACAATCCGCACTGGGCGACACCGGAACATCCCAATGGCCGTTGGCCCTATGCCGTTGTCCAACTACGCCAGGACAACAAGCTGGGCACGCTGTGGAACATGGTCGGTTTCCAGACCAAGCTCAAATATGCCGAACAGGTTAGGCTGTTCCGGACCATCCCCGGTTTGGAGAATGCCGAATTTGCGCGGCTTGGCGGACTTCATCGCAATACCTTCCTGAATTCCGCGATCCTGCTCGACCGCCAATTGCGCCTGAAGTCAGCACCACACGTCCGCTTTGCGGGCCAGATCACCGGGTGCGAGGGCTATGTCGAAAGTGCGGCGGTCGGGCTGCTGGGCGGCTTGATGACTGCGGCGGAAGTCGCGGGACAGGATTGGACCTCGCCGCCTCGCACCACCGCGCTGGTGCGCTGCTTTCGCATATCACCGGGGACGCAGAGGCCGAGAGCTATCAGCCGATGAACGTCAATTTCGGGCTGTTCCCGCCGGTCGATCCGGACGTGAAGAAGAAGCAGCGGAAACTGGCCTATACGGAACGAGCCAAGCAGGACCTGCAATCCTGGCTCAAGACCGCCTGAACCCGTTCAGCACTTGCAGCCGGGTTTTACCGGCGCCTTTGGCTTGGTCGTTGCGAACTCAACGCGAGTGAGGTTGCCGTTTCCATCGGCATCTGCCTTGCGGAAGCGGTTGCTGGAGACCACGGCCCATTCCTCGAAACTGAGCAGGTTGTTGCCGTCCTTGTCGAGCTTGCGGAAGGCGGCGACGCGCGGTTGCAGGGCTTCGGCACGGCTGACCAGATTGTCTCGGTTGCGGTCGATCCGGTTGAAACGGCGCTCCTCGCGGGTGGCTTCATCGACTTGAGGCAGGTCGTCGCCGCGCATCCCCTCACCGTCTTCATCCGGAATCTCGAGCAGGTCATCGGGCCGTTCCGCCTTGATCGGAGGCGGCGGCGGGGCGCCTGCTTCGATCGAGGCCTTGCCTTGCCACCAGAACAGACCGGCTGCAGCGAGCAAGAGGGCTGAAACGGCTCCAAGGACGATCCGGTTCACTGCAGGCTCCTCAATTATCTGTTTTTATTGTAACTTATCGTCCCAATATGCCAAGCCGCATTGCCGCAAAGCCATCGGATATATTTGCTACCAGTGGACCCTTTCCTTGTTTGCGCGCCGCCAACCCGTGCAAGACGGCAAGCGGACGCAAGGCGCGCGGCAGCTTGGGGGTTTTCCAATCGGCTGCGGCAGCGGTGCGTTGAACCTGGGCTGCCTCGGTCGGGTCCGCACTTCTCGCTGCCAGATCTGCCAGGGCCCAGTTCGAAGCCGCACGGCGCGCTTCGTCGGCAAAGCCTTGCACCCCGCAGCGTTCGGCCAAAGCGGCAAAGGCCTGCCCTCGCCCCTTTGCAAAGAGGTCAATCGCCCCGTCCGTGATGGGTGGATCGACCAGCAAGGCTTCCCAACCATCGACCAGCGCGGTCAATCGAGCACGCGTCGGCCCCCATCCCTTAAGCATATCCAAAAGCGGCTCGTCATGGTGAAACCCGGTTGGCTCTTCATTCAAGCGGTCGCGCCACCAAGCGAGGCGCATTTGCATGAGCAAAGGTTCGCGCCGCTGTGCCACGAGGCGCGAGAGGCGCAGGTCAAGCAGGATAACCACGAGATTGTTCGCACGGAAAGCCGTTGGTGCATAGGCCAGAGCCAACCTGCGTTCGGCCGGAAGTTCATCGAGCAAGGAGGCAATATCCATGGCTGTGCTCTAGTGATCCGCGATTGCCCTGCATAGCCGCTTAACAAACTGGGTCCGCGAGCGGCGTCTTACCTCCGTATTAACCCTGCCCTTGAAGGGGCTGGTCACCAAAAGCGGCCTAGGAACAACGCGAGATTCAAATTGGGGGTACAATGCTCGGTTCGATCGGTCGCGTTTTCAATGGCCTTAAGGAAAGCAACAGCGGTAATGCAACGCTGCTCGTTGCGCTTGGTCTCCCGGCCCTGATCGGCGGCTCAGGCCTCGCCGTGGACACCGCGCAGTGGTACATGTGGAAGCGCGAGTTGCAGTATGCTGTCGATCAGGCGGCCCTGGCGGGTGCCTGGGCCCGCACGCAAAGCGCGACCAGGGATAGCTTTGCGACACGAGCGAAGCGGGAATACGATACCAACCTGGCTGCCACCAAGGACATCGCAACAACCCCGACCATTTCGCTGGCCAACTGGGCGGGCGGCAGCAACAACAGCGTGGTTGTTTCCGCCCAGGCCTCGCGCCCGCTCCCATTCAGCAGCATGATCACTGGAGAAGCCGCCACCGTCCACGTCTACGCTCAGGCCGCCTATACCGAAGGCGCCAGCTTCACCAGCTGCCTCCTCGCTACAGACGATGATTCCAGCGGCGCGATTACGATCAGCGGGAGCGCAACCTTGACCGCTGGCTGCGGCATGGCGGCCCTATCCAATTCCCCAACGTCGATTATCGTCGACGGGAACCCGCAGATCAATTCTGGCTGGGTCTTGTCGCGCGGCGGGATTGACGACTGGTTCAATGCCAATACCTCGGACCAGATTCATGAATATCTCGAAGGTCTGCAAGACCCCTTTGCAAGCCTTACTCCGCCGAATCCCGTCGAGTCCCGCATTGCCAGGACCTATGCCTGCGTGAAGGGAAAATCGAC
Source organism: uncultured Novosphingobium sp. (assembly GCA_964571305.1). Classification (GTDB taxonomy): domain Bacteria; phylum Pseudomonadota; class Alphaproteobacteria; order Sphingomonadales; family Sphingomonadaceae; genus Novosphingobium. The sequence goes on along the minus strand of CAZNBX010000137.1, from coordinate 508 downwards.
CCGCTGGTCGAACGTCAGCGCTTCATCGACGACCACGTACACCTACTGGAAGGGATCGGATTACAACACCGCGGTCCAGACCAATTACAATAAGCAAAAGAACCCGACCACCACGACGTCCAGCAGCAGCTACACGATCGTCTCGATGGAGACCGTCGATGGCATCGTCGTGACCACGACTGTCGTATGGACCAAGGCAAACGGCAGCGGTTCCAACGCGATCTGGGAAAAGGCGACGACCGTCACGACCACCAGGTACGATGGTACAAATACCGTCACCGAGAAGGATATCGGGAACGTTGATCCAGGCACCTACACCGGCGGGATCAAGGTGGGCTGTGATACGACCTTCAAAAAGGGCGTCTACATCATCGACGGCGGGCAACTGGAGATCACTGGCCAGTACGCCGTATCCGCTGCGGGCGTGATGTTCGTCCTCAAGAATGGCGCCTCGGGCAAGATAAACGGTGGCACGAACGTCAACCTTCCCGCGATCCAGGCGTCGGAT
>CAZNBX010000136.1:0-4898 GCA_964571305.1 uncultured Novosphingobium sp. | reverse complement strand
CTTGAACGAGGTCACCAGCTGATAGAACGGCGCGCGGATATTGACGTTGAAGCGGATGGGCAGTCTGCCAAGCTGGCGAGTGATGAAGTTCTGCTTTGCCCCCGGCCCCTGCCGCACCCCTTCAAAGCGCATGTTGCTGACAATATCGCCGTCAAGCTTGCCGTCGATGCCGATCTCCATCCGCGTGAAATCCAGGCTGCGCAGGGTCTGGAAGGCAAAGTTACCCATTGTCGAAAGGTCCTTGTAGGTCAGCTCACCGACATACGAGATGTTGCCGCCCGGGGGCCGCGAGACGAGCAAGCCGTTCTCGATCCGCCCGCCCTCTTCGTCAAAGACCAGGGGAACAGTCCCATCGAAGACCCCGGTCGCAGAAATGTTGCCGAGATCGAGCTGCTGGACGAATTTGGCGGCATTGGCGCCTTCCAGCTTGAGCGTGAAGCGCCGCACTTCGGCATTACCCAGGACCATGCGGGTCGGCAGCAGCTTGAGCGTACCGTCAATAAAGGGCCATTCCGCCCCGTTGACGACCAGCAAGCGATTCGGCTCGATCTGGAACGAGAGGATCCCATCGAACACTTCGATCCCGGGATTGATCGAGGCGATCTGCAAACGCTGGTCGGGGGCCGTGACCATGCCGAGCAGGTCGGTGAAGACCACTGTGCCCTTTGCCCCCTTCACGGGCCCGAACGCGGCGGCAAAATCCAGCCCGTCGCTGTTGAACTTCCCGGTGCTGGTTACTCCCTTCGCGTTCCAGTCGATCCGACCCGTGCCCGTGACCGTACCCTTGGCCAGCGCGATCACGCCGCTGGCATAGTAGCTCAGCGTATCGGGTTGCATTTTTCCATCGAATAGAATGCCCGGAACGGACAGGTCGGCATGGCCAGTGGCACTGGACAGATTGTGGACGATATCCGCCTGCACGATCTCGCGGTCGCTCTTGGGTTCGCGCAGCATCGCTTGGGCGGTGATGACATTATTCGCAAGGCGCAGCTTCGCGTCGCGACCGAGCAGGGTGTAAAACCGGCTTGGCTTGGCCCGGTCGCTGACTTTCAAAGTTGCCCCTGACAGGTCGAGCACGTTGCTTGCAAAGCGGAGCTGACCTTCAGCCTCGGTAATATCGAGCGGCACCGCGAACAGTTTCGCATCGGTGCCAGAAAAGCGCCCGGTGACGACCTGGCCGAATCGCCCGGTGAACGCGGCAACCTTGATCGTGCTGGGGCTGTCCATCGGTCCCATCGACACGTCCAGGTTCCGCAGCGCCAGCACGCCCGGCCAGGCTACGCCGATAGGGCCGATGCGCAGCCGGATCGGGGTAGAACCGATGGTGCCGACCAGGTTGAGCCCGGACGTGCCTGCCGCAATGCGCAGACCCCGTGCGTCGCTGCGTACGATGGCGCCTGAGCGACCGGGGCACAGCGTCAAGCCGCGCCGCGACAGCTTGAGACTGCCAACCGTGAGGCTGTCGAAGGCAACCGGCGTGCAGCCGCGCCACATCGCCAGGCCGCTGCGCTGCGACCAACTGCCGTCGACCGGCACGTTGAGCGCACGCACCGCGCCGCCGGGAATTGGACCGGACAACACCGCGTGCCCTGCAAAGCCGATCTCGCCGCGTGGCAATTGCAAAACCCGCAGGTTGGGCAAGGCAATAGCGCTGTTGCCGGTGCGGTATTCCGCCAAGCGCAGCCGCGCTTCCATGCCGCCGGCTTGGCTCTGCGCCGTACCCTCGATCTGCGGCAGGCCCGCGCCACCGGTGACGAAACGACCCGAAAAGCGCGGTCCGCCGTTCATGCCCAGGACCAGGGCAAAGCGGTTGAGCGCCACCAGCCGCGCACCACTGCCGCCGGTCAGTTCGGCAGTGGGCAGCATCACCTGCGTGACCGACCCCGCCTGCCGCACGGTATAGTCGGCGTTGAAACGCGAGCCGCGTTCTTCACGTAGCAGCGCGCCGCGCATCTGCCGCATAAGGGGCTCAATCAGCGAACCCTGGGCCGATTTCTCCAGACTGGCCAGGTTTCCGATCAGTCCGGGACCGCCGCGCAGTTCGCTTGCCCGTAACTTCCCCTCACCCTCGAACCGCGCGAATTGATCACGGCTACGCAGGGCTCCTTCAACGGCCAGCGCGCCGATCCCGGGGCCACCCAAATCCACCCCGCCGCCATTGATCTGGTAGGATGCAACGAGGCCACCCGCCGCATAGGAAAAGCGCCCCTTCCCGGTCAGCAGGTCCGCACCCACACTGCCCCAACCCGGTTCACGCGCAGCCAAGGCAAAGCTGCCCTTGGCATTGTCGAAGTCCTTGCCCATCGACGCATCCAGTCCCAGCGTTGCGGAGCGCAGGCGCAGGCCCTGCTGCGCACAGGCCAGGTCATTCAGCCGCAGCGGCCCGGCAAAGTCGATCCCGCCCGCCGCGCTTTTGACCTTCCCAAAGACAGTCGTCTGGCCGGCATGGCAACCGGCGAGGTCAAGTTTCGGAGCGAAGGCGGCAATCGTCCCGACGAAGTTGGTCCGCAGGTTGCCGCTGCCCTCTGCCTTGAAACCCACGACGCCGAAATCGCCGTCGAGCCGCGCCCGGGCATCGACCAGGGCAAGATCAAGATCGGGCAGTCCCTGCGCCCCTTCCTTTCTCTTCTTGCCGAAGATCACAGGATCGAGCCGCCCGAAACTGAGCTTGCCCTGCCGGTAGGTGCCGTAAAGCCGCGCCCCTTCGAGCCGGACCTTGCCAAGAACCGGCATTCCGAAACGGGGTTCAAAGGAAACTGTCGCCCGGGCAATCGTCATGTCCGGATGGCGGGGATCGCCGATCACCACGTTGCGGATTATCTGCCGCCGCGGCCCGATCGATTCGATTTCGTAAGATCCTGGAATACTAAGATCTTTGAGCTGACCAGCAATGATCGAATTGGCAATGCGTTCGCGGGCCAGCCAGACCAAAGCAAGCAGCAGGATCAGGACCAGCCCGAATCCCGCCAGGACGCGGCGCATCCACCTCCGCCGGGGCGAGGCATAAGCTTCCGCTGCTGGTTCAGAAGGTTCGGCCTCGTACTCGGACATAGACAGCTACACTTGCGCCCCCGCCTCTCGAAAGGCAATGGATTGAACGACGACATCCGTCAGGGGACGGCGCTTGGCAGACGAAACGCGCGAAATCGACCACGGCTCCGGACACCGGGCTCGACTGCGCGCGCGGCTGCTGGGCGGTGGTGAAGGTGCGCTGGCTGACCATGAGGTCGTGGAATACCTGCTGATGACCGCGATCCCGCGCAAAGACGTGAAACCGCTGGCCAAGAGCCTGCTCAGCCGCTTCGGCGGTCTCGCGGGTGTGTTCAACGCCGATGCCACGGCCCTCGCCAAGCACCCCGGCATGGGCGAAACCAGCGCGGCCGCGCTGAAGATCGTCGCGCTCGCCACGCGCCGCCTAGCCCGCACCGGGGTTCAGGAACAGCCTGTGCTGGCAAGTTGGCAGGCGCTGATCGATTACCTGACCATCGACATGGCGCACCTCAATCACGAGCGCGTCCGGGTGCTCTATCTCGATACCAAGAACCGCCTGATCGCGGATGAGGTCCTGTCCGAAGGCTCGCTTGACGAAGCCGCGATCCATCCCCGCGAAGTGGTCAAGAAGGCACTCGACCTTGGCTCGGCCGCGATGATCATGGTCCACAACCACCCCTCTGGCTCACCCGAACCGAGCCGCGCCGACATTGCCATCACCAACCGCATTGCCGAGGCTGGGCGCCTGCTGGGCATCACGCTGCATGACCATGTCATCATCGGCAAGGAAGGCCATGTCAGCCTGCGCGCCAAGGGGCTGGTCTGATGTGCGTTGCCGCCGTGGCCTGGCAGGCCGACCCGCGCTGGAAGCTGGTGGTGATCGGCAACCGCGATGAATACCACGCCCGCGCGGCTGCGCCGCTTTGCCAGTGGCCGGACAGTTCGATCCTGGCCGGACGTGACCTGCAGGCCGGGGGCACCTGGATGGGAGTGAGCACCAGGGGATTCGGCCTCGTTACCAACCTTCGAGTGCCGGGCTATCCGAAACCGGACATGGCATCGCGCGGACGGCTGATCACCGATTGGCTGGAAGGAACAGCCCCGACGGGGATCGAAGCGATGAACCCGTTCAACCTCTGGCTGGGCAGCGCCGAGCGGCTGCGCTTCCTGTCCAACTATCCTGAGCAGCACGAACTCGATCTGGAGCCGGGCATCCACGGCCTCTCCAACGGAGCCCGCGGCGACCGCTGGTTCAAGACCGCCCGGCTGGAAGATGCGCTGGCGCTCTGGCTGGCGGAGGATTGCCCCGCCGAAGACCTGTTCAGTGCCCTGGCCGACCCGACCCCGGAATCGGGCGATCCCGAGGATGCCTTCTCCTCGGTCTTCATCCGCAATGCGACATATGGCACCCGCTGCTCGACCATTGCGCTGGTCGATGCTGAAGGACGCGGACAGATCATCGAGCGGCGCTTTGATCCGCAGGGCGTATGTACGGGCCAGACTACGTTGGAGTTCACCTGGCAGGACTAAGGAGGTCCGGGCTGGCGGAAAGCCCACAGCTCAGCCCTTGCCATTCCGGCCCCCGCCCCCTAGCGGCTGGCGCAACCAGCCCAAGGAGTCGATGATGGTCCCCCGCTATGCCCGCCCCGCCATGACCGCGATCTGGGAGCCGGAAGCACGCTATCGCATCTGGTTCGAGATCGAAGCCCACGCTACCGAGAAACTCGGTGAACTGGGCGTTGTCCCGCCGAGCGGCGCCAAGGCGCTGTGGGACTGGTGGGCAACCAAGCCCGCCATCGACGTTGCCGCGATTGACGCGATCGAGGCGGTGACCAAGCACGACGTGATTGCGTTCCTGGATTGGGTTGCGCAGCAGGTTGGCCCGGAAGCCCGCTTCATGCACCAGG
>CAZNBX010000135.1:3033-4922 GCA_964571305.1 uncultured Novosphingobium sp. | reverse complement strand
GACCAGCCAGTCGAGCTTGCCATCCAGCGCTTCGCCCTGAAGGCGCAGTTCCTGAGTGAAGGTGTGGAACTGGCGATAAAGCTTGTCCGGCTCGTCGGCGCGGTAGAGAATGTCGACCGAGCTGTAGTCGACGTCGCCAGCCTGACCCGAACGGTATTCGCGGTAGGCGGTGATCGAGGTCAGCGTGGCGCCGCCCAGATCCCACTTCACTTCGCCCGAGAAGCCGTAGTCCTTGGTCTTGCCGGCAAAGGTACGGCCCGGCGAGACATAGATCGAGCGGTCGTAACCGGGGTTGAAGCTGGCGAGCGGCTGACCCAGGTCGCGCAGCACGTTGACGATGTTGTTGCCATTGGTCTGCAGCGGCGACAGCGGGGTCGACAGATTGTTGAGGTCGCCGATGTAGGGATTGACGCTGCGATCGACATAGATCGCACCACAGCAGCGCTCGTCACGCCAGGTGTAATCGCCGATCAGGCGGACGGTGACGTCGCTATTCGGCTCCCACAGCAGCTGGCCGCGAACGAAGAAGCGGTTGCGGTTGTTGACGTCAACGTTGTTGTTCGCATCGTCGAGGAAACCGTCGCGGCGGACATAAACGCCGTCAAAACGGGCAGCGAGCTGTTCGCTGATCGGACCGGTGATCGAACCGCCAACGCGCATGAAGTCATAGTTGCCGTAGGTCGCTTCACCCGAAGCGCCGAACTGGAACTGCGGCTTCTTGGAATAGATCGAGATCAGGCCAGCCGACGAGTTACGGCCGCCGAGCGTGCCCTGCGGGCCGCGCTGCACTTCAACGCGGTCGATTTCGCCCAGTTCACTGAGGCCGATGCCCGAACGCGAGCGGTAGACGCCGTCGATGAACACCGGAACCGAGCTTTCCAGGCCGGGGTTGTCACCCACGGTACCGATGCCGCGGATACGGGCCGAACCGTTGGCTTCCGAACCGGTCGACGAAACGATCAGCGACGGAGCAAGCTGGTTGAGCTGGCGAATGTCGCTGGCACCGCTGTTCGACAGGGCTTCGGCATTGACTGCCGAGATTGCCACCGGAACGTCGGCCAGCGCCTGGGCGCGGCCCTGGGCCATGACGACGATTTCACCCGGATCCTGGGCCTGCTCTTCGGTCGCAGGTTCGGCCTGATCGGTCGACTGCGCCAGCGCCGGCGAGGCCGAAATCAGGGTGAGAGCGACGGCAGAAACGCCGACACTCAAAAAGACACTCTTTCGCATTTGGGTACTCCCTGTCCAAAACTTCACGCAGACCCTCCCAGTGGCGCATACCAATGCAGGATGGGGGTCTGTCGTTGATTTGGGGCAATAGCGTTGCACTCTAGGCTGTCAACGCGCCCCCCTGCATCAATCGACGAATGCACTGAACCAATGAGATAAACTGCAAAAAATCATCGATTGCAGGAGGCTGTTTTACCAATGGTGATGCAAAAAGGACACAATCTTGAGCAAAGCCTTCCTGATCGGCCCGACCAAGAAACTTGCTTTTGATCGGGTCCGGAATGCCACTTCGTCGATTGCGCAATTGCCCCTAAGACTGGTCAGCGTCACACAATGCGTTTTTCAGAACGAAATTGTGATTTCATAAACAAGGGGACTTATTCGACCATGCGCCATCTGTTGCTCGCACTCACCGCGCTGACCCTGCCCGCCGCTGCTCAGGCTCAGGAGGCTCGTTCGGTGGCAGCCAAGCCCGCCGCGCTCGAAGCCGACGGGATTCCCACCGTGCCCATGGACCTGGTCGATGCCACGCGGCCCTACATGGAGTTTCGCACGGCCGGGTTCGTCGATTGGGATCCAGTGACGCGCGCGATGCTGGTCTCGACCCGCTTCGGCAACGTCGCCCAACTCCACACGGTCAAATCCCCGGGCATGGCCCG
>CAZNBX010000135.1:0-3010 GCA_964571305.1 uncultured Novosphingobium sp. | reverse complement strand
TGCCGGGTGACGGCACGTTGGTCGTGACCAAGGATATCGGCGGCAACGAATCCTTCCAGCTCTACACGCTGAAGAACGGCAAGCTGAACCTCTTGACCGACGGCAAGAGCCGCAACGGCCTGAACGCGGTGAGCAAGGACGGCAAGTGGATCGCCTATAGCTCAACCCGCCGCAACGGCACCGATTCCGACCTTTACGTGATGAACCCGCGCGCCCCTGCGACCAACCGGCTGGTCAAGGAAGTCAAGGGCGGCGGCTGGGCAGTGGCAGATTTCGCCCCGGGCAATGACTCCGCAGTCGTCGCCAACTATGTCTCCGTCACCAAGACCGACCTCTACTGGCTCGACCTGGCGAGCGGTGAGATGACCGCAATCGGCAATCACAAGAAGAGCGTGGCCTATGGCGGCGCGCAATTTGACGCCGACGGATCGCTGTGGGTGACCAGCGACGAAGGCAGCGATTTCCAGCGGCTCGGCACGCTTGATCCCAAGACCGGCAAGTTCACTGCCAAAAGCCCGGAAAAGAAGTGGGACGTCGAAAGCTTCGACATTGCCGATGACGGCAGCTTCATCGCCTACACGGTCAACGAGGCCGGGGTGAGCAAGCTCAAGCTGCTCGACCCCAAGAGCGGCGCAGTACGCGAGGTCACCGGCCTGCCTAGTGGCACGATTGGCGGGGTCAACATTGCGCCGTGGGGCACGATCGGGCTGACCGTTTCCTCGGCCAAGGTTCCGGCCGATGCCTATGCGGTCGATCCGCAGACCCTGGCGGTTACTGGCTGGACCGAAAGCGAGACCGGCGGACTGGACCCCTCGGTCAACGTCGAGCCGGAATTCGTCGAGGTGAAAAGCTTTGACGGCGAGCCGGTCAGCGGCTTCCTTTACCGCCCCGATGCCGCCAAATTCCCGGGCAAGCGCCCGCTGATCGTCAACATCCACGGCGGGCCGGAAGGTCAGTCCACCCCTGGCTTCCGCGGTCGCACCAACTACCTGCTCAACGAACTGGGCGTGGCCGTGTTTTACCCCAACGTCCGCGGCTCGACCGGGTTCGGCAAGCGCTTCGTCAGCCTGGATAACGGGCCGTTCCTGCGCGAAAATTCGGTCAAGGACATCGGCGCATTCCTCGACCGGCTGGAGGCTGACCCGGCCATCGACAAGGACCGCATCGCGGTTCAGGGCGGCTCCTATGGCGGCTACATGTGCTATGCCACGGCGATCCGTTATGGCGGGCGCTTCAAGGCGGCTGACTGCATCGTCGCGATCAGCAACTTCGTGACCTTCCTGGAAAACACCCAGTCCTATCGCCGCGACCTTCGTCGCGTCGAATATGGTGACGAGCGTGATCCCAAGCAGCGCGCCAAGCTGCTGGAAATCAGCCCGCTGACCCAGATCGACAAGCTTTCGATCCCACTTCTGGTCGTAACCGGTGCCAACGATCCGCGCGTACCCAAAAGCGAAGCCGACCAGGCCGTTGCCGCCGTGCGCGCCAAGGGCCGCACGGCATGGCACCTGATCGGCAACAACGAAGGCCACGGCTTCGCCAAGAAGGAAAACGCCGACTACCAGTTCTGGACTGAACTGATGTTCTGGAAAGCGAACCTGCTGGGCCAGAAATAATGCAAAAGGGCGGGGATCACTCCCCGCCCTTTTCACATGGTGCCAGGCTGGCTCACCCGAACAGCTTGGTTGCCGTTTCGGCCACCCGCTTGCCAAGATAGCGCGCGCTTTCCAGTTCGGTTTCACTCGGCTGGCGGCTGCCATCGCCGTTCGCAATCGTGGTCACGCCATAGGGCGCGCCGCCGACAACTTCGTCATTCCGCATCTGCCCCTGAAAGCCATAGTCTAGGCCGACAATGGTCATGCCAAAGTGCAGCAGGTTGGTGATGATCGAGAACAGCGTGGTTTCCTGCCCGCCGTGCTGGGTCGCGCTGGAGGTGAAGGCCGCGCCGACCTTGCCGTTGAGCGCACCGCGCGCCCACAGGCCGCCAGCCTGGTCGAGGAATGCCGCCATCTGCGAACTGATCCGGCCAAACCGGGTGCCGGTACCGACAATGATCGCGTCATAGTTTTCGAGATCAGCAACCGTTGCGACCGGAGCCGCCTGGTCCAGTTTGAAGTGCGCACCCTTGGCAATCTCTTCAGGAACCGTTTCCAGCACCCGCTTCACGTCGACCTGCGCACCGGTGGCGCGAGCACCCTCGGCAATGGCCTCGGCCATGGTTTCGAGGTGACCATAGCTGGAATAGTAAAGGACCAGGACTTTGCTCATGTGAATTCTCCATTGGAAAGCGGCAGGCGCCGCAAGAACTATGGAGACCAGATGGACGTTCCCCGGCATTCTGTTGAGTGCGATAAAATGGGTCAAATTGTTCGAATGATCCGAACACCGCGTTCGATTGCGCCCAAGGCGAATTTGGCGTAATGGCCCGGACGAGTGCCCCGGCCCCCGCGATTCCGCTGGAATTGCCCAGGCCGGGGCTTACCGTTTCGCGCATCACCGCGTGACATAAGGAAGCATGCCCATGTCCCGTCGCCGCCAGATCTATGAAGGCAAGGCCAAGATCCTTTACGAAGGCCCTGAACCCGGCACCATCATTCAGTACTTCAAGGACGATGCGACTGCCTTCAATGCCCAGAAGAAGGGCACGATCAACGGCAAGGGCGTGATCAACAATCGCATCAGCGAATATGTCTTCACCCGCCTGAACCACATCGGCATCCCGACCCACTTCATCAAGCGCCTGAACATGCGCGAGCAACTCGTGCGCCAGGTTGAAATCGTCCCGATCGAAGTCGTGGTACGCAACGTCGCCGCCGGCTCGATCTCCAAGCGCCTTGGCATCCCAGAGGGTGAGCCGCTGCCGCACACCCTGATCGAATACTATTACAAGGACGATGCGCTGGGCGATCCGCTGATCGCCGAAGAGCACATCGCCTGCTTTGGCTGGGCCTCCAACGAAGAGATGCAGGACATCTCGGCCATGGCGATCCGGGTGAACGATTTCATGTGC
>CAZNBX010000134.1:0-5007 GCA_964571305.1 uncultured Novosphingobium sp. | reverse complement strand
GGGCGTCTCCATTGGCAGAGCCGCCGATCTAGGAATTCACGGCGAGGAAGCAATCAGCCGAGGAGGTGCGCCATGGCAACGAACAGGCCCGAGACAGCGAAGGGCAGGCCAATCGCGAGGCCCCACAGCCACATCTGGTCGCGGCGGTAATAGGAGGCGAACTGCGGATCGGCGGACTGCGCGTCGCTCAGGCGGTTCCAGCGCTTTTCAAATCGGCGGCAGGCCGGAATGATCGCGGCGACAAGAATGATCAGGGCGAAATAGGGCAGCAGCGAGCCGCCCTTGCGTTCCAGCATGCCCATGGTGACGAAAATCTGCAGCGCGGTGTACACCAGCAGCGCATAGGCGATGTTGTCGCTCATCCGCTTGCGCCAATCGATCGGCTTTACCCGTCCCGATGCCGGTAAAATCCCGCCCCATGCTTTCGCCATGGCTTTTCCTCTCTATCCCCGTTGAAACTGAGTAAATCACCGAAGGTTCAATCGATCAAGACCTGTTAAGCATGGACTGCGACAGGGATGCACGAATCCTGCCAAATTCGACCAACGGCGCTTGCCGATGTCCTTAAGGAGCCTTACGAAAGGTGCCATTATGAGCGAAGTCCAGCACCTCGTTTCGCCAAACACCATGGCGATGCAACCGATCCCCCAGGGCGGCCTGGAAGTGATTTCGATCGCCAAGTCCTATGACAAGCGCGCGGTGCTGACCGATATTTCGCTATCCGTCGGCAAGGGCGAAGTGCTGGGCCTGCTTGGCCCAAACGGCGCGGGCAAGACGACGTGCTTCTATTCGATCATGGGCCTGGTCAAGCCGGACAGCGGCCGCATCCTGATGGACGGGATCGATGTCACCGCCCTGCCGATGTACCGCCGGGCGATCCTCGGCCTTGGCTACCTGCCGCAGGAAACCAGCATCTTTCGCGGCATGACCGTGGAACAGAACATCGCCTGCGTGCTCGAACTGGCGGAGCCCGATCCGGAAACGCGTGAGCGAGAACTGCAGCGCCTGCTTGACGAATTCGGGCTCGACCGGCTTCGTTCCAGCCCGGCCATGGCGCTGTCCGGCGGTGAACGCCGCCGCTGCGAAATTGCCCGCGCGCTGGCCGCCAATCCTTCGATCATGCTGCTCGATGAGCCCTTTGCCGGGATCGACCCGCTGTCAATCAGCGACATCCGCGATCTGGTGAAAGACCTCAAGCAACGCGGCATCGGCGTGCTGATCACTGATCACAACGTCCGCGAGACGCTCGACATCGTCGATCGCGCCTGCATCATCTATGGCGGCCAGGTGCTGTTCGCCGGCAGCCCGGAAGAACTTGTTGCCGACGAAAACGTGCGCCGCCTTTACCTTGGCGAAGGCTTTACGCTCTAGACCGGCGAACCATGGCACTGGGGCCGCGCCTTGACCTTCGGCAAAGCCAATCGCTGGTCATGACGCCCCAGCTCCAGCAGGCGATCAAGCTGCTGGCGCTTTCCAATCTCGAGATCGAAGGCTTCATCGGCGAGGCGCTGGAAACCAATCCGCTGCTCGACCTCGCCAGTGGCAGCGGTGCGCCCGAAACGGTCGAACTGGAACCGGCGGACCACCGCCGGACCAGCCTGGAAAGCTCGCCCACCGACCAGCTGATTGCCGAAGGCCGCGCGGATGATGACCGTCCGCTCGACATTGACCCTACCGCACTGGACCACGACCGCGACATCGGCGACTGGAGCGCCGACCTGCGCAGCGCACCGGGCGAGGCGGGGCCGGGGATTGAGGAACAGGGCGAAGGCCCGGAGTCGCTGGCCGACCATCTTCATGCCCAGATCGGGGCCATGACGCGCGATCCCGAACTGGCCTTCATTGCCCACCACATCGCGGGCGAGCTGGACGAGACGGGATACCTCGCCGCGACCTTGGGCGAACTTGCCACTGAGCTGGGCGTCGGCGAAGATGAAGTTTCCCAAGCCCTCAAGCTTGTCCAGACTCTCGATCCGACCGGGGTCGGCGCGCGCAATCTGGGCGAGTGCCTGGCCCTGCAGGCGCGCGAGGCGGATCGCTATGATCCGTGCATGGCGAAGATGCTCGACAATCTGGACCTGCTGGCCCGCGGCGAGTTGGCCCGGCTCAAGCGGATGTGCGGGGTCGATGACGAGGACTTCGCCGACATGCTGGCTGAACTGCGCAGCTATGACCCCAAGCCTGGACTGCGCTTTTCCAGCGGTGGAGGTGATCCGGTTACGCCGGACATCCTGGTCAACCCGCGCGCCGATGGCGGCTGGGACATCAAGCTGAACGAAGCGACCCTGCCCAAGCTGGTGGTCAACCGGCCCTACTACCTCGAACTGCGCGGCACTTGTGATGACAAGTTGGCGCGTGGCTGGCTCTCGGAAAAGCTGGCCGATGCGAACTGGCTGATCAAGGCGCTCGACCAGCGGGCACGGACTATCCTGAAAGTCGCCGCCGAAGTGGTGAAGCAGCAGGACGGGTTCTTCCGCCACGGTGTCTCGCACCTTAAACCGCTGACACTGCGCGCCGTCGCCGAGGCGATCGAGATGCACGAATCCACGGTCAGCCGGGTGACCAGCAACAAGTACCTGTCCTGCCCGCGCGGGACGTTCGAACTGAAGTACTTCTTCACCTCGGGGGTCGCCTCGGCCGATGGCGAGGGGACCGTGTCGGCCAATGCGGTCAAGGCGGCGATCAAGGCGCTGATCGACGCCGAAGACCCCAAGGCGATCCTCTCGGACGATACCCTTGTCGACCTCCTGAAAGAGCGCGGCTTCGATCTCGCCCGGCGCACAGTGGCCAAGTACCGCGAGGCGATTGGCCTGGGATCGTCAGTCCAACGCCGCCGCCAGAAGGCTCTGGCCGCAGTCCGATAAGTCGCTCGGTAGAACGGACAAGCGGCCTGACTGGCGCTGTCGCCATTGCAGGCCAAAACCCTTGTGCATGAGAACGATTAGGACTGGCGCTTTTGCCAGCTTTTGCGCAGACTGATCGAAAATGGGGGAGGAATTGCCATGAGTGGGTGGATGATCTGGGGCAGCGCCTTGGCGCTCTATGTCGTGTTCAGGCTGTGGTACGACAACTGGCGCGGACCGCTGAGCAAGGCGGAAATCGACGCGTTTCTTGGCGAGGTCCAGGGCCGCTATTCCGGCGGCAACGATCCAGCCGTCCTGCGCCGTTTCCTCGAAGAAGACGACGGCAAGGAATTCGTCATGCTTAACCTGGTCAAGATCGAGGAAGGCATGGTCACCCACCCCCAGACCGGCGAGCAGGTCACCGGGCGGTCAATGATGCGGCGTTATTCCGATCCTTTCGTCAAGGCGCTGCTGCGCCGTGGGGGGCACCCGGGAATGGTCGGGGCCAAGGTCGGTCCCTATGTCGATGCGTGGAATGTCGAAGGCGATCCGGGTTGGTCGATCTTCGGCCTGATGCGCTATCGCAGCCGCCGCGACATGCTCGCCATGGTCAGCGATCCGTTCTTCATGGAAGCCCACCCCTACAAGCTATTGGGCATCCCGACCACGTTCAGCTTTCCGACCCAGCGGCAGGTTTCGGTCTACATGGGGCCGCGGGTCTGGGTCGCGCTGATCCTTGCCCTGGTGGCCGCACTCGTCCAGCTGGCCAGCCTGACACTCTGATCAGCTTTCCAGTTCGATGTCCCAGTAGAGCCAGTCCCGCCAGGTTTCGTGCAGGTGGTTGGGCGGAAAGCCGCGGCCGCGTTCCTGCAACTGCCAGGTAGTCGGGCGGATCGGTTCGAGCAATAGCGGCATCCCCGCCTGCTGCGGGGTGCGCCCGCCCTTGCGCAGGTTGCAGGGGGCACAGGCAGTGGCGACGTTTTCCCAGCTGGTCCGCCCACCCAGACGGCGCGGCACGACATGATCGAAAGTCAGCTGGTGCGGGCTGCCGCAATACTGGCAGGTAAAGCGGTCGCGCAGGAACAGGTTGAAACGGGTGAAGGCGGGGTGTTCGCTGGGCTTCACATATTGCCGCAGTGCGATCACCGAGGGGATCGCCATCGACCAGCTGGGCGAATGAACCTCGCGCTCATAGCTGGCGATGATGTCGACCCGTTCCAGGAACACCGCCTTGATGGCAGTTTGCCAGGGCCACAGGCTGAGCGGGTAATAGGACAGGGGAGTATAGTCAGCGTTGAGGACCAGGGCAGGACAATCGGACAGGTGCCGGGAGGGGTCCTCCGCCGCGCTACGGAACCGGGCCGCGCGCTCGATCAGCTCCGACTTGAGCATGACCTCCGGTGACAGCCGGGTATGACAGAACGGCTACATCCCATGGACCAGAGAAGAACATGGGCGGACTTGGCGCGTCAAGCCTTGCGTCTGCGCGCAATCCACAGGACAAGCGCGGCGTGATGGTCCGCACCCGCTTTGCCCCCAGCCCGAACGGCCTGCTGCACCTCGGCCACGCCTATGCGGCGGTGGTCGCGCACGACCTCGCGCGTGCGCGGGGGGGCGAGTTTCTGGTGCGGATCGAGGATATCGACGGCACCCGCAGCAGGGCCGAATTGATCGCCGAAATCCTTGCGGACCTGGAATGGCTGGGCCTGACCTGGGATGGCCCGGTGCTGCACCAGTCCACCCGCCTCGCCGCCTATGCCGAGGCCGGGGAACGTCTGAAGGCGATGGGCCTGCTCTACCCCTGCCAGTGCACCCGTAGCGAAGTGCTGGCCGCCGCGCGCGAGGTCGGGCCGGACGGACCGCTCTATCCCGGCACCTGCCGGGGCCGCGAAGTGAGCGCCGAAGGGGCAGCCTGGCGGCTCGACATGGCCAAGGCGACGGCGCTCGCCGGACCGCTGACCTGGCGTGATGAGCTTGCCGGGATCCAGCAAGCCGCGGCGGAAGTGTTCGGGGACATCGTCCTGCTGCGCAAGGAGGCGCCGGCGAGCTATCACCTTGCCGCGACCGTCGACGATGCGATGCAGGGCATCACGCTGGTGACCCGGGGGCTGGACCTGTTCCAATCGACACGTGTCCACCGCCTGCTCCAGGCCCTATTGGACCT
>CAZNBX010000133.1:0-5028 GCA_964571305.1 uncultured Novosphingobium sp. | reverse complement strand
CGAAATGGGCGCGCTGGACTTCGCCGGCGGCACGGTGGTGCACATCAATGCCGGTGTCTCGGCGCTGGTCGCTGCCCTGATCCTGGGCAAGCGCATCGGTTACGGCAAGGACATCATGGCCCCGCACTCGCTGACCATGACCATGATCGGCACGGGCCTGCTGTGGGTGGGCTGGTTCGGGTTCAACGCCGGTTCGGCGCTGGAAGCGAACGGTTCTGCGGCGCTCGCCATGATCAACACCTTCGTCGCCACGGCTGTCGCTGGCCTGGTCTGGATGGTCGCGGAAAAGCTTGCCGGCCACAAGGCTTCAGCCCTGGGCTTCTGCTCGGGCATCATCGCCGGCCTGGTCGCGGTCACTCCTGCTGCCGGTAACTCCGGTCCGCTGGGGGCCATGGCTCTTGGCGCGGTTGCGGCCGTGATCTGCTTCTTCGCGGTCACCGTGCTCAAGCCCAAGCTGGGTTATGACGACTCGCTCGACGCTTTCGGTATCCACGGCGTGGGCGGCATCGTCGGCGCACTGGGTACGGCAGTGGTCTACTCGCCGCTGCTCGGCGGCCCGGGCGACGGTTCGACCGGGATTGGCGCACAGCTGGTTACCCAGGCTGCCGCAGTCGGAGCGACCATCGTGTGGGCCACCATCGGCACTGTCGTTGCCATGTACGTTGCCAAGGCAGTCACCGGCCTGCGCGTTGCCGAAGAAGTCGAGCGGGAAGGGCTGGACCTCGGCGAGCACGGCGAACGCGCCTACAACTACTGATTTTATCGAGCTTGGCGGGTCCGGGGTTTCCTCCCTCTCCTCCACCCGCATCCGCCTCCCCACGTTCCTCCTGCGAACGTCAACTGAAAGGGCCGGAGCATTGCTGCTCCGGCCCCTTTTTTTCAGGTCGCGGGGAACGGACGGTCAGGCAAGGGCGGCTTCGCACTCCTGCATCAGTTCGCTCATGATGTCGGCCACCGGCTCTTCCTTGCTGACCATGCCGACCGACTGCCCGGCCATGACCGAGCCGTTCTCGACATCGCCATCAACCACGGCGCGGCGGAGCGCACCAGCCCAGAAGTGTTCGATCTGCAGCTGTGCCTCGCCCATCTCGATCTGTCCAGCATCGAGCAGCGCGGCGACTTCGCGCTGCTTGGCGGTGAATTCCTCGGTGCCCTTGTTCTTCAAAGCGCGGACCGGGATCACCGGCAAGCGCGGGTCGACCTGGACCGAGGCCACGGCATCGCGGGCATTGGCGCGGAAGAAGGCCTGCTTGAAATTCGGATGGGCGATGGATTCGCTGGCACAGGCGAAGCGCGTGCCGAGCTGGACCCCGCTCGCGCCCATTTCGAGATAGGCGGCGATCATCTCGCCCCGGCCAATCCCGCCGGCGACAAAGACGACATGTTCCTCGGCCAGCGCGGGGAGAAACTCCTGCGCCAGGACCGAGGTGGCGACCGGGCCGATATGGCCGCCCGCTTCGCTGCCCTCGATCACCAGCGCGTCCGCGCCGGAACGGAGCAGCTTCTTCGCCAGGGCAATGGTCGGGGCGAAGACCAGCACCTTGGCGCCGAATTCCTTGATCGCCTCGACGCTGCCCTTGGGTGGAATGCCGCCTGCCAGGACGACGTGGCCGACCTTGTGCTTGGCACAGACCGCAATCAGGTCGAACAGGTCCGGGTGCATGGTGATCAGGTTCACGCCAAACGGCTTGCCGGTTAGTGCCTTGGTCGCGGCGATTTCGGCGTCGAGCAGTTCCGGGGTCATGGCCCCGCAGGCGATCACGCCAAAGCCACCTGCATTGCTGATCGCGGCGACCAGATTGCGCTCCGAAACCCAGCTCATTGCCCCGCAGAGGATCGCATGCTCGGTTCCCAGGAACGCGCGGCCGCGCTGCATCAGGGCATGGGTCTTGTCGTACACTATGGAAAATCCCCCGTGGTCGTAGCGTCGCGCCTATAGGCAATGCGATTGCCGGGCGCCAGTCCTGTGCAAACAAACATCGCCCGCTTGCTGCGAGGACGCGATGAGGCCAATAAGCCGGACTTCTCTTTCGCCGCGCCGAGGCCGCTTGTTTCATTCCCTTCATAGCTGGATGCAGGATGCCTTGGCCGACTGGCGCGGACGCTGGTCGGAGCGTGGCCTCGGCTTTGTCCTTGCCCTGGTGGCGGAAGGGCTGCTGGTCCTGACCGTGCTCTCGCTGGGCTGGATCGAGCAGGACGAAAAGCCGCGCGACCGCAACCTGGTCAGCGTCTCGCTTGAGGCTTCCGATACGAAGAAGGCGGCGAAGGAGCCGCCCGCGCCGCCGCAGCAAAAGCAGGCTGCCGCAGCCGTCCAGACCGCGCCGCAGCCGCAGCAAGTTCCGCCGAGCATCCAGCCTGCGCCTCCCAATCCTGCGCCGGCGGCGATCATTCCAATTTCTCGCGAGCAGATGGCGACATTCGACCTCTCGCGTATGCCCCGGCAAAACGCCCCGGCAGCCGCACCGGGACGAATGATGGGACCGGCCAATTTCGGTGTTCCGGGCGACAGCAAGCGGGTCGGCACTGCTCCCAACGGACAGCCGATGTATGCCGCCGCGTGGTACCGCGAACCCTATGACGATGAGCTGAAGGGCTATCTCTCGACCGCGCAAGGGCCGGGCTGGGCGCTGATTGTCTGTCGGACCGTGGCCGACTTCCGCGTCGATAGCTGTGTCGGTCTGGACGAGTATCCCGACGGTTCGCAGATCCAGCGCGCGGTGCTGGCCGCGGCATGGCAGTTCCGCGTCCGTCCGCCCCGCATCAACGGGGTCAGCCAGGTCGGCACATGGGTCCGGATCCGGATCGACTACGGCACGCGGCGGAACTGAACTCCGCCGGGCCTGCGATTATTCGGCGTCGAGTTCGTAGGCGCTGTGCAGAACGCGGACGGCCAGTTCGGTCTCGTCCTCGTCGATCAGCACCGACACCTTGATTTCCGAAGTGCTGATCGCCTGGATGTTGATCCCGCGGTCGGCCATGGCCCGGAACATGGTGGCGGCAACGCCTGCGTGGCTCTTCATGCCGACGCCGACGACGCTGATCTTCGCAACCTTGGCATCGGTGATGATGCGGTTGAAGCCGATTGCTTCCTTCTGCGATTCCAGCAGGGTCTGCGCTCGCAGCAGGTCGGCGCTGGGCACGGTGAAGGTCACGTCGGTCTCACCCTTGTCGCGGCCGACGTTCTGGATGATCATGTCGACGTTGATGTTGGCGGCGGCCAGCGGACCGAAGATCGTGGCCACGGCGCCCGGACGGTCGGGAACGCGGGTCAGGATGACCTTGGCTTCGTTCTTGTCTGCGGCGATGCCGGTGATGAGCTGGCTTTCCATGTCCAATCCTTCAAGTTCTTCGTCGCTGACAATCATCGTGCCGGGGATTTCATCGGCGGGGGTGGCGTCATCGTCGATGAAGCTGGAGAGCACCTGAACGCGCACCCCTTCCTTCATCGCCAGACTGACCGAACGGGTCTGCAGGACCTTCGAGCCGACCGAAGCCAGTTCGAGCATTTCCTCGTAGGTCACGTATTTCAGCTTGCGCGCCTTGGCGACAATGCGCGGGTCGGTGGTATAGACGCCGTCCACGTCCGTGTAGATGTCGCAGCGGTCCGCGCCGATGGCGGCGGCCACGGCCACTGCCGAAGTATCCGAACCGCCACGGCCCAGCGTGGTCACGCGGCCACCGTCGGTCACGCCCTGGAAACCGGGGATCACTGCGATTTCGCCCGCGCCCATCGAGGCAAGCAGGGCTTCGCTGTCAATCGAGCCGATGCGCGCCTTGGCATGGGCGTCGTCGGTGTGGATTGGCAATTGCCAACCGAGCCATGACCGCGCCTTGCAACCGAGTGCCTGCAGCGTCAGCGCAAGCAGGCCGGCAGTGACCTGCTCGCCGCTGGCGACGACCACGTCGTATTCAGCCGGATCGTAAAGCGGATTTGCCTCGCGGCAGAAGTTGACCAGACGGTCGGTTTCGCCGGCCATGGCCGAAACGACCACAGCAACTTCGTGCCCGGCAGCCTGCTGGCGCCGCACGATATTGGCCACCCGGCGGATCCGTTCCGACCCGGCCATCGAGGTGCCGCCGAATTTCATCACGATGCGGGCCACGCGTTCCCACCCTTTACGTAACAATCTTGCCCGCAGAACCCCTCGCCCTGCGGCGGGCGCCCTGTTAGGGAGGGTCCATGGGTAATGCAAGTTCCGGAACGACCATCAGGGCCGAAGAAGCCGCGCATTTTGGCAAGCTGGCGGCAGATTGGTGGGATCCCAAGGGGTCTTCCGCCATGTTGCACCGTCTCAATCCGGTGCGGCTGGGCTTTTTGCGCGATGCGATCGACGCGCATTGGCAGGGCGATTCGCACGGCGTTCGCCCACTGGCCGGAAAGCGCGCGCTGGATGTCGGTTGCGGCGCGGGTCTGCTGTGCGAACCGCTCGCCCGGCTTGGCGCCGCAGTGACCGGCATCGACGCTGCGGCGGAAAATATCGCTGCCGCATCCGCCCATGCCGCCGGTGCGGGGCTGACGATTGATTATCGTTGCGGCGATATTGCCGAACTGGGCCTTTCGGGTTTCGATCTCGTCACGTCGATGGAAGTGATCGAACACGTCGCTGACAAGCAGGCCTTCCTGCGCGCCCTGGCCAGCGCCCTGGCTCCGGGCGGGCTGATGGTCCTGTCCACTCCCAACCGCACGGCCAAGAGTCGCTGGCTGATGGTTGAGGCGGCAGAGCGTATTGGTATGGTGCCGCGCGGGACGCATCATTGGGAAGATTTCGTTACACCTGAAGAACTTGCAAGCCTGCTTGCCAGTGTCGGTCTTGAAATGGGCGTTCCGCGCGGAATAGCCTGGGCACCGTCGAAAGGTCTGCACCTGTCAGACGACCTGGCCCTGAACTACATCGTTGCCGTGACCCGGCCGTGAATAGTCCAGCCTGCCGCCCGTACTCGGATCAACCCAAGTTCAGCACGGCTCGCGGCCGCCAGTTTTACTTAAGGGATCACGCGTCCTTTCTCCGACTTGTTAACCGTGACCCG
>CAZNBX010000132.1:2892-5029 GCA_964571305.1 uncultured Novosphingobium sp. | reverse complement strand
TGATCCTCCAGGGGTATGACTTCCGCCACATGGAAAAGCACATGGGCGTGCGACTCCAGATGGGTGGCAGTGACCAGTGGGGCAATATCGTCAACGGGATCGAACTGGCGCGCCGCATGGACGGGGTTGAGGTGGTCGGGGTGACCACCCCGCTGCTGACGACTGCTGACGGCGCGAAGATGGGCAAGACCGCCGCCGGTGCAGTCTGGCTAAATGAAGACGCCCTGCCCGCCTGGGATTTTTGGCAATACTGGCGCAATGTCGACGACCGCGACGTGGGCAAGTTCCTGCGCCTGTTCACCGACCTGCCGCTGGAAGAAGTGGCCCGGCTCGAAGCCCTGCAAGGCAGCGAGATCAACGCTGCCAAGGTCGTGCTCGCCAACGAAGTCACCCGCCTGTGCCGTGGCGAGGAAGCTGCCAAGGCCGCCGAAGCAACCGCGGCTGCGACTTTCGCTGGCGGCGGCCTGGGTGCCGACCTGCCGGTTCTGGACGTGCCAGCTGAAGGAATCAGCATCGTCGACGCCCTTGTCGGGATCGGATTCGCGGCGAGCCGGGGCGAAGCGAAGCGCCTTGTCGCAGGCGGAGGCGCACGCGTCGATGGCGAGCCGGTAAGCGACGAAGCTTTTCACATTGCAGTAAAAGGTGAGGTCCGCATCTCTTCCGGCAAGAAGAAGCACGGCATCTTGCGGCAAGCCTAGCGGCAAAATCCTGCCGGGGTTTACCTAATCTTTGCCATTTTCCTCGATAGTCTCCCTCATTGGAAACTATCCCGGAGGCGTGCGCCGGTATGAGCGCGGGAGCACAACTGACCGTCACCGACCTGCGCCTTGCCGCGCGGCACCCGGTTGACCACAAGGTTATTGGTGAACATCGCCGCCTGGGCGACGTCCCAATGCACATTGCCAACATCTCGGCTCATGGTTTCATGATCAAGGGTTCGGTGGATCTGCAACGCGGCGAGCGCGTGACCATCCGCCTGCCTGAAATCGGCCGGATTGAGGCGCACCTGATCTGGGCCGCTGAAGGGCGCTGCGGGTTTCAGTTCGAACGGATCATCCGCCTCGACGATTTCATGCGGATGATCGATACCCTTCAGCCCAACCCACGTTTGCGTCGCCGTCGCTGAAAGCGCGAGTATCAACACCCAAAGCATCTGATTGCTTGGCAAGCGCTTTGCCCGCTGCCATTGCTGGCGCGTGACTTCCAAGACCCACCCACTGCAGGTTCGCGACTATCGCCTGATCTGGCTGACGCGCTTCATCTCGACCGCCGCGACCACTGCCATGGTCGTCGTCATGGGCGCGCAGGTTTATCAACTTGCCCGCCAGGCCTATGGCATGAGCGAGGCAGAGGCAGCGTTCCTGCTGGGAGTGCTGGGTCTGGTTCAGTTCATCCCGTTTTTCCTGCTGACGCCGGTGGCCGGAGTCCTGGCTGATCGCATGGATCGCCGTCACTTGGGCGCGATTGCGACCGCCGTGGACCTGGTAATCGGCCTGGTCCTGGCTGCGGCGAACACCTGGAACTTCATGTCCCTGCCGCTGCTCTTTACCATGGCCGCCTGCTATGGCGCTGCCCGGGTGTTCATCGGCCCGGCCATTAGCGCGATCACCCCCAACGTCGTGCCTCCAGAATTGCTGCCCAAGGCAATCGCAACCAGCTCCATTGCCTGGCAATCGGCGGCCGTGCTGGGTCCGGCCGTCGGCGGCTTCCTCCTCGCCGCGGATCCGTCGCTGCCCTACTGGTATGCGTCGGGCATGCTCTCGCTGGGCGTCTTTACCCTCCTGGCCATCCGCCACCGCGCGCCGCCTGCCGCGGCACCCGCTCACCCGATCAAGCTGATGACCGAGGGGGCGAAGTTCGTCTGGCACGAACGCTTCCTGCTCGGCTGCGTCACGCTCGACCTGTTTGCCGTGCTGCTGGGGGGAGCCACCGCCATGCTTCCCGCCTTTGCCTATGACGTCCTGCACGTCGGTGACGAAGGCCTTGGCCTGCTTCGGGCCGCTCCTGCGGCTGGCTCGATGCTGGTCGCCATCTGGCTCGGCCTGCGCCCGCTTTCCCGCAACGTCGGCGCAAAGATGCTTTGGGCCGTGGCGGTCTATGGCTTTGCCACGCTGATTTTTGGCTTGTCGAAAAGCTT
>CAZNBX010000132.1:0-2882 GCA_964571305.1 uncultured Novosphingobium sp. | reverse complement strand
AAAAGCTTTCCGCTGTCGCTAGGCATGCTGGCCCTGCTGGGTGCGGCAGACGGCATTTCAGTCTTTATCCGCAATACCCTGGTCCAGCTCAACACCCCCGATGACAAGCGCGGGCGGGTATCTTCCATCTCGGGCCTGGCCATTTCCGCATCGAACGAACTGGGCGAAATGCAATCTGGCCTTGCCGCCGCATTCCTCGGCCCGGTGGGCGCAGTTGCCCTTGGCGGTGCAGGAGCTATCGTTATCACAGCCATCTGGGCTGTACTCTTCCCCGAACTGAAGCGGGCGAAGACATTTGCCCCGCAATATCGACAGAAGGAGCCGGTTCAATGAAGGCTGACAGCATCCTTGCCACGATTGGCAACACCCCGCACATCCGCCTCTCGCGCCTGTTCCCCGACCATGAGGTCTGGATCAAGGCAGAGCGCGCCAATCCCGGCGGTTCGATCAAGGACCGCATCGGCCTGGCGATGATCGAGGCGGCTGAACGGGATGGCGCGTTGAAGCCGGGCGGCACGATTGTCGAACCGACCAGCGGCAATACCGGCATCGGCCTGGCCATGGCCGCTGCGGTCAAGGGCTACAAACTGATCCTGGTCATGCCCGATTCGATGTCGGTCGAGCGCCGCCGCCTAATGCTGGCCTATGGCGCAACCTTCGACCTGACGCCGCGCGAAAAGGGCATGAAGGGCGCAATCGAGCGAGCCCACGAACTGATCGCATCGACCCCGGGCGCGTGGATGCCGCAGCAGTTCGAGAACCCGGCAAACATCGAGGTTCACGTGCGCACCACCGCGCAGGAAATCTATGCAGACTTTGCGGACAGCCCGATCGACGTCCTGATTACCGGCGTTGGCACCGGGGGGCACCTGACGGGCTGCGCCGAAATGCTCAAGGCAAAGTGGCCGGCGATGAAGGCCTTCGCGGTTGAGCCGACCCTCTCTCCGGTGATTTCCGGCGGACAGCCCTCCCCGCACCCGATCCAGGGGATTGGCGCGGGCTTCATTCCGGCCAACCTCCACACCCAGGCAATCGATGGAGCGATCCAGGTGGATCCGGCCGACGCGAAGGAAATGGCGCGGCTTTGCGCGACCAAGGAAGGCATGCTGGTAGGGATCAGCTCCGGCGCGACGCTGGCCGCGATCAAGCAGAAGCTGGCGGAGCTTCCCGCCGGAACCCGCGTGCTCGGCTTCAACTACGACACGGGTGAGCGTTACCTTTCGGTGCCAGACTTCCTGCCGGAGTAATCCGGGGATGAACAGCCTGGAAGCCATCACCTTCGCTGATCGCGGGACTGCGCTGACCGGCTGGCTGGCCCGGCCGGAAGGCGCACCCCGCGCCGCCGTTCTGGTCTTCCCGACCATCGCCAACGTCACCCCGGCGATTGAACGACGGGCCCGGATGCTCTCGGATCATGGCTACCTTGCCTTGATCGGGGACTTTTATGGCGAGCCAGTGCCGGACTTTGCAGCCGCTCAGCCACTGGCCGCGGCGCTGCGCGGCGATGTCGATCACTACCGCGCGCGCCTTCAGGTCAATCTCAACGCCTTGCGCAATCTACCAGCTGCGGCAGGCTTGCCGCTGGCCGCTATCGGCTTTTGCATGGGCGGACAGGCCGTGCTGGAACTGGCCCGCGCGGGAGAGGAACTGACCGCAGTCGTCTCCTTCCACGGCCTGCTCGATACCGCACGCCCAGCAGAGGCACCGGTCCACCCGCGCATCCTTGTGTGTCATGGCGATCAGGACCCGATGGTCCCGCGCCAGCAGGTTGTGGCTTTCTGGGAGGAAATGGACGCTGCGGGGGCGAACTGGCACTTCCACGCCTACAGCGGCGTGAAGCACGGCTTCACCGATCCGGCGAGCGACAGCCGCGGTCTGGCGGCGGTTGGCTATGACGCAAGCGCCGACCGCCAGAGCTGGGCCGCTATGCTCAGCCTGTTTGACGAGCTGTTCTGATCAGGCGCGCAGGAAGGCTTCGACGGGCAGTTCCATCATCGCGGAACCACCCGCTTCGATCTTCCGGCGCAGGGCACCTGCATCGGGGGTGAACCGCTCGCCATAATAGCGCGCAGTGACCAGCTTGGCTTCATAGAAGCCCTTGTCCGCGGTGCCACTGGCCAGCGCGTCGGAAGCGACATTGCCCATCTTGAGCCACATCAGCCCCAGCGCGACGATGCCCATGATGTGCATGTAATGATGCGCACCAGCGCCGACGTTGTTGGGATTGGTCATGCCGTTCTGCATGAACCACATCGTCGCCGCCTTGAGTTCACCGTTGGCCTTTTCAAGCTGGCCGGCAAGGCCCGCAAGCTCCGGGCGTTCCTTGGCAGCGGCGCAGGCTGCATCCACTTCGGCGAAGAAAGCCTGCACCGCGCGGCCACCATTCTGGGCCAGCTTGCGACCGACCAGGTCCATTGCCTGGATGCCGTTGGTGCCTTCATAGATCTGGGCAATGCGGGCATCGCGGACGAACTGGCTCATGCCCCATTCCTCGATGTAGCCGTGCCCGCCAAAGACCTGCTGCATGTTGACGCAGGTCTCGAAACCCTTGTCGGGGCCAGAGCCCTTGAGCACCGGGGTCAGCAGGCTGATCATGTCGTCCGCCGCCGCACGCTCAGCCTCGCTGGCAGCCTTGTGGCTCAGGTCAACGAGCAGGCCGCCCCACAGGTAGAACGCACGCATGCCCTCGGTGAACGCCTTGGCATCCATCAACATGCGGCGGATGTCGGGATGGACGAACAGCGGATCGGCCTTTTCCTGCGGCTGCGCCGGACCGGTCAGTGCGCGACCCGGGCGGCGGTCCTGGGCATATTGCACGGCGTTCTGGTAAGCGACTTCGGCCGGGGCCAGACCCTGGATGCCACCGCCGAGACGCGCCGCAT
>CAZNBX010000131.1:0-5032 GCA_964571305.1 uncultured Novosphingobium sp. | reverse complement strand
GACGCCTTCATGGTCGATCAGCGCCTTGCCGAAAGCATGGCGACGATTGGCGTAGTCACTGGCGATCTCGTGGGCACGTTGGCAGCAGCCGTGCCAGCGCATGCAGTGCGATAGCCGCGCTGGCGAAAGGCGGATCTGCGCATATTTGAAGCCTTCACCCGCCTCGCCCAGCATCTGGTCTGCGGGCACACGCAGGTTGTCGATCACCACCGTGGCATGGCCGCCGGGCATCGAGTTGTCGATCGTGTTGGGCACATGCTCGATCCGGATCGCCGGGTTGGGCAGGTCGACCAGGAACATGCAGGCGCCTTCCTCGGCCTTGGCCATGACGATGCCGACTTTCGCCCCTTCGGCGCCGGTGATGAAGGCCTTGCGCCCGTTCACCACCCAATGGTTGCCGTCGAGCTTGCAGGTGGTCTGCATCATCGAGGGGTCGCTGCCCGCGCCGCCTTCCAGCGCCGGTTCGGTCATGAAGAAGGCACTGCGCGCGCGGCCTTCGACGAGCGGCTTGAGGAAGCGTTCCTTGATCTCCGCGCTGCCGACCTTGCCGAGCAGGTACATGTTGCCTTCGTCCGGGGCCATGGTGTTGACCGCCAGTGGGCCGAGCGGCGAGAGGCCGGACTTTTGCAGGACATGGGCCGTTTCGAGCTGGGTCAGGTGGCCACCATCCGGCAGGACGTGCGGCGTCAGGACCCCGGCAGCGCGGGCCTTTTCCCGCATTTCCATGACCATTTCGTCAAGCGGGGCGCCGTGATGGTCGCGGCGGGGGTCGCTTTCGTAGGGGATCACGACCGTGCGGACGAACGCTTCAACCCGCTGTCCGATTTCCAAAGCGCGCTGCGTCGTCATCTTGCATTCCCCTGCTTGCCAAGCCCGGCTGGGCCGTTCATCGTGGCGTTTAATCGCGCGATTGAATTTACGCCAGTACCGGGAGACATGAATAATGAGCGACTACCCCCTGCCCAACGCTTCGACCGATCTTTCCGGCCGCGTCGCACTTGTCACCGGCGCTTCGTCAGGCCTTGGTGCGCGTTTTGCCGAAGTGCTGGCCAGCCAGGGTGCGGCAGTCATCTTGGCGGCGCGGCGCAAGGACCGGCTTGAGGCGCTGGCCGACAAGATTCGCGCCGCTGGCGGCAAGGCGCTGGCGGTGCAGATGGACGCAACCGATGCCGACAGCATGATCGCCGCCGTCGCTGCCGGCGAGGCCGAGTTTGGCACCATCGACATCCTCGTCAACAATGCCGGGATGCCCGATGCCCAGCGCGCCCACAAGATGAGCCTGGAACTGGTCGACCAAGTGCTGGGCGTGAACCTGCGTGGTCCGTGGATCCTCGCCTGCGAAGTTGCGCGGCGGCTGATCGCGGCGGGCAAGCCGGGACGGATCGTCAACATCAGTTCCGTCGCGCACTTCCGCTATGACGGCGGCGGCGCGGCACTCTACGCCGTGACCAAGACCGCGATTGCCCGCATGACCGAGGCGTTGGCGGTCGAGTGGGCGCACTACAACATCAACGTCAACGCGATTGCCCCGGGCATGTTCGTTTCGGAAATGACCGATGGCATGTTCGCCCGCATGGGCGGCAATCCGGCGGACCACCTGCCGCGCAAGCGCGTTCCGGTTGCGGCCCAGATGGACTCGACCCTGCTCTACCTCGTTGCGCCGAGCAGCGAATGCGTCACTGGGGCCACGATCCGCATCGACGATGGGCAGAGCGCCCGGGCCAAGATGTAATCATCCATCGAAAGGAACGAACCATGCTCGTAACGGTGGAACGCGACGGCAATGTCGCGGTGGTGACAATGAACCGGCCAGAGGCGATGAACGCCCTGTCCAGCGCCCTGCGCGAGGAACTGGCCAAGGCGATGGTTGCAGTCGATGCCGATGACAGCATCCATGCGGTGGTCCTGACCGGAGCCGGAACCCGGGCCTTCACGGCCGGGCTGGACCTCAAGGAACTGGGCACCCAAGGATTGGGCGCCGCCAATGCCGAGAGCCCGCAGGCCAATCCGGTCAAGGCGATTGAGCAATGCCGCAAGCCGGTGATCGGCGCGATCAACGGCGTCGCCATCACCGGTGGTTTCGAGGTTGCGATTGCTTGCGACATCCTGATCGCCAGCGAGAATGCCCGCTTTGCCGATACCCATGCCCGGGTCGGGATCATGCCCGGCTGGGGCCTGTCGCAAAAGCTGTCGCGCCTGATCGGGATCAGCCGCGCCAAGGAACTGTCGCTCAGCGGCAATTTCCTCGATGCGCAGACGGCCTGCGCCTGGGGCCTGGTCAACCGCGTGGCCTCGGCCGAGGAACTGCTCCCCGCTGCGAAGAAGCTGGCCGCCGACATCGCCAGTGCCGACCCGGCGATGATCCAGGCCTACAAGGCGCTGATCGACGATGGCTATGCCGTGCCGTTTGGCGAAGCCATGGCGTTGGAGCATCGCACCTCGTCGGCCCGCAACGCCAAGGTCAGCGGCGGCGAAGTGGAAGAACGCCGCCGCGCCGTGATGGAGCGTGGGCGCAGCCAGGTTTGACTTAACTTAGCGGTCACCCCACTGTGGCGCGCGCTTTTCCATAAAGGCGTTGCGCGCCTCGACCGAGTCTGCGGTTTGCGAGAGCAGGATCTGCTGGCGGTCCTCCAGGCCAAAAGCGTGTTCCATGCTGGCCGCGTCGATGTTGAGGTTGAGCGCGTCCTTGGTCAGGCGCAGGCCCATTGGGCTGGTCAGCAGCATTTCGTCGGCAAGCGACAGCGCCTTGGCCAGCAGTTCCTCATGCGGGACGACCTCGCTGACCAGGCCGCAGGCCAGCGCCTTGTCGGCATGCATGAAGCGGCCGGTCAAAAGGTATTCGCTGGCGACCGAGCTGCCGACCAGGCGCGGCAGGAAATAACTTGCCCCCATGTCGCAGCCGCCCAGGCCGATCTTGATATAGGCGGCGTTCATCCGCAGGTCGGGCGCGGCATAGCGCACGTCGCTGGCGAGCAGGAGTGAGAAGCCGCCGCCACAGGCCGGACCCTGCGCACAGGCGATGATCGGCTGCGGGCACTTGCGCATCGCCTGCATCACCGCGGCGATCATCCGCTGGGTTTTCCATCCGGCATGGACCACGCCGCTGTTGTTATCGCGCTGCCACCCGGTCAGATCCAGCCCCGCGCAGAAGGCGCGGCCCTCGGCCCGCAGCACGACCACGCGGACTTCGTGGCGGTGGTTCAGGCCGGTGAAGTAATCGAGCAGCGCCTGGATCAGCGGCTCGTTCATGGTGTTGAGCCGGTCCGGGCGGTTGAGCGTGAGGATCTCCACCGCGCCCCGGTTCTCGATGATGATCGGCTGTTCCTGCGCCTGATCGGCCATGTCCTCTTGTCCCCTTGCTGTCTGTTCGGCGCAGTTGAGCGGTCCGGCCAGCGCTTTGCAAGGGGAAGAGCGAGGGGGAGGGCTACTTTACGTCGAAAGTGACCTTGCCGTTCATGCGGTGGCCGTTGGTTGTTGCCTGCCAGCGCACGTCATAGGTTCCCGCGCGCAGCGGCTGTCGTAGCGCCAGGGTGAGGGTGCGACCATCCGCCGACCAGCTTTGCGTGAAGTTGCGAATCAGCATTTCGCCGTGATCGGGCATGCCCGGCATGGCGGTCATCACGAGCGATACGCCGACCGCGCTGGCAGGGAGTGCCTGGTTGAAGGTCAGCTTTACCGTCTTCGGTCCGGAAACCTTGCTGCCCGCCGCTGGCATGGCCGAGACTACGCTTACATGCTCGCTGCTGGCTGCGGCGGGCAGGGCCAAGGTGCCAAGACCGAGTGCGGCGGCGGCAAGGAACGGGGAGAATTTCATCGTGGTTGTCCTCTTGTCTTTCAGAACCAGAAACGGATTCCGGCAACCAGGCTCGTCGCGCTGGTGCCTTCGCCCTTGGTCCGGGCATAGTCGGCGCTGCCGCCTACCTTCCAGCTTTGCTCGATCCCTACATAGGGCGCGAACTCGCGGACGATCTCATAACGCAGCCGCAGACCTAGCTCGGCCTTGTCCAGCCCGGCGCCGACGCCAAGCAGTGGAATGTCCTGCGCCGAGAGCTTCAGTTCACCGCGCGGTTGCAGGATCAGCCGCTGGGTGATGCGCTGGTCAAGCTCACCCTCGATCTTCGCGGTGATGTCACCGCGATGCGAGAGGAACAGGGCGGCGTCCACTTCGAACATGTAGGGCGCGAGGCCGTGAATGCCGATCACCGCGTGGGTCGTGGCGGGTCCGGCCAAGTCCTGCCGCAGGCCGGCCTGGAGGTCCCAATAGGGGCTGATGGCCTTGGACCACAGTGCCTGCACTTCGGCGTGCTCTACTTCCTCGCCGAAGACAGCTTCACCCTCGCTTTTGAACCACAGCTTGCTGGTAGTGCCGCCGTAATAGCCCTGCAGGTCCCACAGGAATCCGTCGGCTCCGTCGTGGGCCTGGGTTTCGAACCGATCACCCTGGACCCAAAGAACAGGGAAATCCCCGTGCATCTTGCGTTCGCGCTCGCGCTCCGGGGCCATCGCTTCGGCCCCCCAGATCGCATCGGCGGCGCGCGGCGGGCCGCTGCCCGCTTCGGGCGGTGGCGGGGTTTCCATGGTCGGACCGGGGGAGACATCTTCCGGCGCCGCCATGGTGTGGCCCATCGCGGCATGGTCCATCATGCTGTGATCGGGCTGTGCTTCAGGTGTCGCGGTGGGCACTGGCGCTGTCGTATCCTGCGCGTGATGCGAGTGATCCTGCGCCAGCGCGGGGAAGGCAACCGTGCTGCCAATCAGCGCCAGGGCAATGGTTGCGACGCGACTCATGCCTTGTCCTCCGGCCCCATGACCGTGACGATCTGCATCATCCCGCCATGCATGTGATAGAGCAGGTGGCAGTGGAACGCCCAGTCGCCCGGCTCGTTCGCGGTCAGATCAAAGGTGGCGCTGGCCCCCGGCTGGACGGTGACGATGTTCTTGCGCGGCTGGTGCGCGGGCGGCTGGCTGTTCACTAGCTCGAAGAACATCCCGTGCAGGTGGATCGGGTGGGCCATCATGGTGTTGTTGACCA
>CAZNBX010000130.1:3577-5146 GCA_964571305.1 uncultured Novosphingobium sp. | reverse complement strand
ACGAGATCAAGCGGTTCGCCCTGGCTGATATGGATGACCTGGATTTCGTCCTTTGCGAAATCGGCGGGACCGTCGGCGATATCGAGGGCTTGCCCTTCGTTGAGGCGATTCGCCAGCTGCGCAATGAGCTCGGGCGTGAGCGGTTCTGCTCGGTCCATGTGACCCTGGTGCCTTATGTTTCGGCTGCGGGTGAGCTCAAGACCAAGCCGACGCAGCACTCGGTCCGCGAACTCACTAGCCTCGGCGTGCAGCCTGACGTCCTGCTGTGCCGCTGTGAACATCCGCTGCCCGAGAACGAGCGCGCCAAGATCGCGCTGTTCTGCAACGTCCGCAAGGAAGCAGTGATCCAGGCGCTTGATGCCAGCAGCATCTATGCCGTGCCCTTGCAGTATCACGCCGAAGGGCTGGACGCTGAAGTGCTTCACCACTTCGGCCTGAGCAGCCCCGCGCCCGACCTTTCGCGCTGGATGGATATTGTCGATCGCTACCAGCACCCGGAAGGCGAAGTTACGATTGGCGTGGTCGGCAAATATGTCGGCCTGCCCGATGCCTATAAGAGCCTTAACGAGGCGCTGATCCACGGTGGCATGGCCAACCGGGTCAAGGTCAACATCAAGTGGATCGATGCCGAGCTGTTCGAGGCCGGCGACGATGAAATCGTCACCAAGCTGGAACCGATGCACGGCATCCTGGTGCCCGGCGGGTTCGGCGTGCGCGGGACCGAAGGAAAGATTGCCTCGGTCCGCTTTGCCCGCGAACGCAAGGTGCCGTTCTTCGGCATCTGCCTGGGAATGCAGATGGCTTGCGTCGAAGGCGCGCGAAATACCGCCGGAATCGCTGGGGCGGGGTCAACCGAATTCGGAGAGCCAAAGGAACCTGTGGTTGGCATCATTACCGAGTGGATGAGCCCCGAAGGTCTGCAAAAGCGCGGTGCGGATACCGATCTTGGCGGCACCATGCGACTTGGCGCCTATGAGGCCAAGCTGGGGGCAAACAGTCATGTCTCGGCGGTCTATGGCGGCGCGACGACGATCAGCGAGCGTCATCGCCATCGCTATGAAGTGAACGTCGCCTACCGCGACGCGCTGGAGAAGGGTGGTCTTGTTTTTTCCGGAATGTCTCCTGATGGCCTGCTGCCCGAAATCGTCGAACGTCCCGACCATCCTTGGTTCATCGGTGTCCAGTTCCATCCGGAGCTGAAGAGCCGCCCGTTCGACCCGCACCCATTGTTTTCCAGTTTCATTGCCGCAGCCTTGGCACAAGCACGTCTGGTTTAGGATTCGGCGCTTCGTTTCGTTTCTGCAAATATTAGTCCATGTTATTATTACACGAATCGCAGAGCGTGCGAGTACCGGTTGCGAAGCGAACAAGGCCTTTGACCGCAGGGCGTTTTGAAAAAAGTCCACCCAATGGTATTCAAAAATTATCCATTGAGTGCAGCGGTTTGCTGGACTGTTAGCGTGGTTTGACTACACGCTGCCCTGAAGTGATGCGTTAGGCTGCTGTACGTCTGCGGAAAAAGCGCTACTTCCCAATATGTAAGGCCGGTCGGAGAATACGATCGCCAAC
>CAZNBX010000130.1:0-3567 GCA_964571305.1 uncultured Novosphingobium sp. | reverse complement strand
ATACGTAATCTGTTCAATCAGGCAGCTTTACCTGCCGAAAAAAACAGCTACTTCCCAACACGTAAGGCGGATCGAAGCAATTGATCGCCAACGTTCTTGTCGCGACCCGATCATCTTCTGCGACCCGGATGATTGTGATGCGATGAGCGGCGCTCAAGCGTCGTGGGGGTGAGGCTCTGCCTCACCCCCTTTTCATTATCCCTTGAATGCTTTGCTCAGGCAGCCTGGCTGTCGTCGCCAGCGTCGTGGACGACGCTGAGGGTCTTTGGCGCACCGACCATGATCTTCTTTGGCTTCATCGCCTCCGGCACCTCGCGAACCAGATCGATGGTCAGCAGGCCGTCTTCCAGATTGGCGCTTTCGACGCGGACATAATCGGCCAGCTCGAACCGGCGTTCAAAGCCACGTTGCGCGATTCCGACGTGGAGGTACTGGCCAGCCGAGGCATCGTCTGCCTTCTTGCCCTGCACGACGAGCAGGTTCTGCTGGGCCGTGATATCCAGATCGGCCGGCTTGAAACCAGCCACTGCCAGCGTGATGCGATAGGCATCTTCGCCGCGCCGTTCGATATTGAAAGGGGGATAATTGTCGCCGCTGTTCATCCGGCCCTGGTTTTCCAGCAGGTCAAACAGCCGGTCGAAGCCGACCATGGTGCGACGATAGGGGGTGAAATCGAAACGGTTCATGGCATAATCCTCTATATCTTGAGCAATCATGTGGGTTTCGGGACCCATTGCGGCATCCCGCGAAGCCATCTTCTTGCGAACCATGACTTCGTTATGGAGATATGTTAGCCCTGCCGCGTTTCAAGAGGAGGAACAGAGTGTCTGCTGCCAAGGTTGAGATCTACACCAAGTGGGGCTGCCCCTATTGTGTCCGGGCCAAGGCGCTATTGGACGGCAAGGGCGTCGCTTACGAGGAGTATGACATCACCATGGGTGGCCCAAAGCGGCAGGAAATGCTGGAACGGGCACCCGGAGCGACAACCGTGCCGCAGATTTTCGTGAACGACCAGGCTTTGGGTGGATGCGACGATGTCCATGCGCTAGACCGCGCCGGCAAGCTTGATCCCCTCCTTGGGCTCTAACCGATGACCCGAATTGCCGTCCTGCAGATGACTTCGGGGGTTGATCCCCTGGCGAATGCCGAGGCCCTGACGGGCGCGATTGGCGCTGCGGCGATGGGCGGGGCGGAAATGATCTTCACCCCGGAAATGAGCGGCCTGATCGATCGGGATCGCGCCCGCGCCGTTGGTCATGTGGTCAAGGAAGAGCAGAGCCCGGTTCTAACCGCCGTGCGAGAGGCAGCCGCCGGGGCAGGGATCTGGGCGGCTATTGGTAGCATTCCGATCCTGCGCGACGATGGGCTCTGGGCCAATCGGACCTTCGTGATCGACAGCAACGGCGTGATCGCGGCACGCTATGACAAGATCCACATGTTCGACGTGGATCTGGACACTGGCGAGAGCTGGCGTGAATCCGCCGCCTATGCACCCGGCGAGCAGGTTGTGACTGTGGATTGCCCGGTCGGAAAACTTGGCCTTGCGATCTGCTATGACTTGCGGTTTCCGGCCTTGTTCGAGGCGTTGGGCCGGGCTCACTGTGACGTGATCGCCATCCCCGCGGCTTTCACCCGTCCCACCGGCGCGGCGCACTGGCACGTGCTGCAGCGGGCCCGCGCGATCGAGGCCAGCGCCTTTGTCGTTGCCGCGGCTCAGGTCGGCCACCATCAGGACGGCCGCGAAACCTATGGCCACAGTCTGGTGATTGACCCCTGGGGTGATATCCTGCTCGACATGGGAGGCGAGAAAGCGGGTCTTGCCTTCGCCGAACTGGACCGATCGAGAATTGCCGCTGTTCGTGCACAACTGCCGAGCCTGGCGAACAAGCGACCCATACCGCAATGATTGTATATGATTTGGCCTGCAAGGCTGGCCACGGCTTTGAAGGGTGGTTTGCCTCTTCTGCGGAATTTGAAGACCAGCGAGAGCGGGGGCTGGTTATGTGCCCGACTTGTGGCGACGATCAGGTGGACAAGGCCCCGATGGCTCCAGCCGTGCCGCGCAAGGGAAACCAGCTCGCGGCAACGCCAGCCCAGCAGGCCATGGTTTCGGCGCCCTTGCCGCCGGAAGCCGCGCAAGTCCTTGCCAAATTGGCCGAGGTTCAAGCACAGGTGCTCAAGCATTCGCGCTGGGTGGGCAAAGACTTTGCCGAGCAGAGCCGGGAAATGCATTATGGTGAGCGCGATGCCGAGCTGATCCACGGCCAGGCCACGGTCGACCAAGCCAAGGAACTTATTGATGAGGGTATTGCGGTCATGCCCTTGCTGGTCCCGGTTGCGCCCCCCGAAGAGCTCAACTGATTGCCAGAGCCAAGCCCACGCCCTATGGGAAACGCGGGCGCCCGTAGCTCAGCAGGATAGAGCACAAGATTCCTAATCTTGGGGCCGTGGGTTCGAATCCCGCCGGGCGCACCATCGATCAGACCTCGTCATTCGCGTTTTTGACCATGCTGGCCATTGGTTATAATGCGCAAGTTCCGGACAGCTTGCATTTTACGAAAGAACCCGCTGGATTTGGTGCTGGCAAGTTGCTGTAAATACAGCGCCTTTGTTTGCGCAGGCCGACTACGGAATAATACGGCTTGAATCCTTGGCTTAAACGTGATTCTAAGGGCTTATGGGCGGACGCAACGAACCAAAATTGGCGAAGGAAAAGGTAACCCAGGGCGTTGCCCTGTCGTGCCTTCTCGCCATGGCTGGCTGGGTCCTTTTCGGCCCGAGCGGTTTTCTTGCGTGGAGCGATAACAACCGCTTGCTGGCAGAGCGCCAGAAGGAACTCGCCAAGCTTCAGGCAGAGCGCGCCGAATTGAAGAACCGCGTTGCGTTGCTTAATCCCAATCAGGTGGATCCGGACATGGCAGGCGAACTGCTCCGTTCAAACCTGAACGTCGTGCATCCCGACGAGGTCGTCCTGATCATCAAGTGACGCTACGTCGCGCTTGAACTTTTTGCCGTATTCCAGTGCCAAATTCGTATGCGACGGATTGCCACCGCCGTGCATCGTCCTATAGGCGGGTCAGTAGTTCCATACCCCAGGGGATACGAAATTGGCCAAGCCCGGATCGAGCCGCAAAGCACCTGAAAAGGTAGCTGCGGACGAGGAAACCTTCGCACTTCGCAGCCTTCAGGAAGCCTACGACGCCAACCCGCGTTATCCGGCGAGCGAAGATGAATTGCTCAAGTTCTATGAGCAGATGCTGCTTATCCGCCGCTTTGAGGAAAAGGCCGGTCAGCTTTACGGCCTCGGCCTGATCGGCGGGTTCTGCCATCTTTACATCGGTCAGGAAGCGGTCGCCGTCGGTCTCCAGTCTGCCCTGGAAGAGGGTAAGGACAGCGTGATCACCGGCTATCGTGATCACGGCCACATGCTCGCCTATGGCATCGATCCTAAGGTGATCATGGCGGAACTGACCGGCCGGGGTGCCGGCATTTCGAAGGGCAAGGGCGGGTCGATGCACATGTTTTCGACCGACCATAAGTTCTATGGCGGTCATGGCATCGTCGGCG
>CAZNBX010000129.1:0-5170 GCA_964571305.1 uncultured Novosphingobium sp. | reverse complement strand
CCCGCAAGGCCCTGTTCCGCAACATGGCAGCGGCTCTGATCAAGCATGAGCAGATCACCACGACCCTGCCGAAGGCTCGTGAACTGCGTCCTTACGTCGAAAAGCTGATCACTCTGGCCAAGCATGGTGGTCTTTCGAACCGCCGTCTTGCCCACGCTCGTCTGCTCGACGATGCGCAGCTGGTGAAGCTGTTCGACGTTCTGGCCGCTCGCTATGCCGACCGCAACGGTGGTTACACCCGCGTGATCAAGGCTGGTGTTCGCGCTTCGGACGCTGCGCCGATGGCGGTGATCGAGCTGGTTGACCGCGACACCTCGGCCAAGGGTCAGGACTCTGGTCCGGTCTTCACCGGCGAGGAAGAAGCGGCTTAATCGACAAGCGGCTTTCGTCGAACGGCGAATTGCAAAGGCGGGGGCAGGCGCTAGGCTTGCTCCCGCTTTTTGCATTTGGGGAGACCTCCGTGACCTTTCGCGCCCGCACCCTCGTTGGTGCCCTGTTTGCCGTATCTTCCGTTGCCGTGAGCGCCCAGGACATGAAATTGACCTATCCCCAGACCCGAAAGGGTGATGTTGCCGAACTGCAGTTCGGGGAACGGGTTGCAGATCCTTATCGGTGGTTGGAGAACGACGTCCGCACCGATCCGGCAGTGGCGGCGTGGGTCAAGGACCAGAACAGCGTAACCCAAGCCTACCTTTCCGGGCTGCCGCAGCGTGGCTGGTTCGCCCAGCGCATCAAGTCGCTGATGGATTACGAACGCTTTGGGCTGCCGCAGAAAGCGGGCGAAAACTATTTCTACATGCGCAATTCGGGGTTGCAGAACCAGTCACAGTTGTTCGTCCGCAAGGGGCTGGACGGCGTGGCTCGCTTGCTGATCGATCCGAATGGCTGGGCGAAGGACGGTGCGACAGCGCTGGCTGATTGGGAGCCTTCGGATAACGGTAAGTTGCTCGCCTATTCGATCCAGGATGGAGGTTCCGACTGGCGGACGATCCGCTTGCTCGACGTGGCGACGGGCAAGGTCCTTACCGATGAAATCCATTGGGCCAAGTTTACCGGGATTTCGTGGATCGGAAATTCGGGTTTTCTCTATTCGCGCTTCCCCGAGCCGGAGAAGGGCAAGGAGTTCCAGTCCCCCAACACCAACCAGGCGGTCTATTTCCACAAGATCGGCACGCCGCAGTCGGCCGATCAACTGGTCTATTCCACGCCAGACCGGCCGAAGCTGGGGCATGGGGCGGAAGTGACCCATGATGGCCGCTGGATGGTGATCACCTCGTCGCAAGGCACCGACAGTCGTTACGAGGTGCACGTGAAGCGCCTGCGCGGGGGCAAGTGGAGCAACCCGGAAGCCTTGATCAAGGGCCTTGAGCACGATTGGCGCCTGATCGATGGCATGGGTGACACGCTTTATTTCATGACCAACAAAGGCGCCCCGCGCCTGAAGGTGGTCAAGGTCGACCTGTCAAAGGGCATAGCCAACGCGCAGTTCAGCGACCTTGTACCGGAACGCGAAGAGACGCTGGAAAGGGCTCAGATCGTCGGTAACCGGTTGATCCTCGGTTACCTGAAGGATGCGGCGTCGAAGGCGGAAGTCCTTTCCCTCGATGGCAAGCCGGTGCGGCAGATCACGCTCAATGCGATCGGTACGGCATCCGGTTTCGCGGGTAAGCCCGGCGATCCCGAGACCTTTTATTCATTCTCGAGCTTCAACCAGCCTGGCGCGATCTACCGCTTTGACAGTGCGACCGGGCAGAGCACGGTCTTTGCGCAACCCAAGTTGACCTTCAATCCCGATGACTATCAGGTCGAGCAGCAGTTCTTTGCTTCGAAGGACGGCACCCGCGTGCCGATGTTCATCGTTCGCAAGAAGAGCGTGATTGCCGCCGGAAAGCCGGTGCCGACGCTGCTTTATGGCTATGGCGGCTTTGACGTTTCCTTGACCCCTGGTTTCTCGGCCGTGCGCATGGCCTGGCTCGAAGCAGGCGGTGCTTTTGCCATGGCGAACCTGCGCGGGGGTGGGGAATATGGCAAGGCGTGGCACGATGGCGGCCGTCTGGCCAACAAGCAGAACGTGTTCGATGACTTCATTGGTGCCGGGGAATATCTGATTGCCCAAGGCATTACCCCTGCGGGCGGCTTGGCAGTACAGGGGGGCTCCAACGGTGGTCTGCTGATCGGTGCCGTGGTCAATCAGCGACCAGACCTGTTTGCCGCCGGTAACGCCGCGGTCGGCGTGATGGATATGCTGCGCTTCGACCAGTTCACCGCCGGACGATATTGGGTCGATGACTATGGCTATCCCAGCAAGGAGGCTGACTGGCGCGTGCTGCGGGCCTATTCGCCCTATCACAACATCCGCGTGGGCGTGGAATACCCGGCGATGCTGGTGACGACGGCCGATACCGACGACCGTGTCGTTCCAGGGCATAGCTTCAAATATACCGCAGCATTGCAGGCAGCCAACCCGGACGGCAAGCCGCATCTTATCCGGATCGAGACCCGGGCAGGGCATGGTGCCGGCAAGCCAACGGACAAGGTCGTGGCCGAGAACTCCGACATCTTGGCGTTCCTGGCGCAGTGGACCGGACTGTCCGTTCCATCGCGTTGATCGCATAACGGATCGGTCGGTGCGCCGACCGATCCTTGTCCGCGCTTGTTCAGAAAAACACGCCTGAATATGAACCTGAGGTAACCGCCGGGTTCAGCTTCGTGCCACGGGAATCGGCCTAGATCATCCTTGTCGCCGGGCAGTCCGCTCGGCTTATTGAAGGATGAGTGCCATGAAGAATATGTCCAAAGCACTGGTCGGGACCGCCGTGGCTGGCGCGATGGCCATGACTTCGGCCACCCCGGCTTTCGCGCAGTATCGCCATTACGACCGTGACCGTGGCGGGGTCAGCGTTGGTGACGTCATCGCCGGTGCGCTGATCATCGGCGGGATCGCCGCCGTGGCGTCTGCCGCGAGCAAGAACGATCGCGGCTATTATCGCGATGACGATTACCGCTATGACCGCGCGGGTTACGGCAATGGTTACAACTATGGCTATCGTGGCAATCCGCGCCAGGCCGTCGAGCAATGTGTCTCTGCCGCAGAGCGTTACGCCAGCCAGCGCTATAGCCGGGCTGACGTGACCGACATCCGCCAGGTCCGCGACACCCGCGATGGTTATGAAGTTCGTGGCCGGATCGCGGTGGACACCCGCCGCGGTGGCTGGCGTCAGAGCGACGGTTACTATGGCAATGGCTGGGGCGGCGACTATCGCGGTTGGAACCAGTCGATGCGTGGATACGACTCCGGCACGTTCAAGTGTCAGGTCGAACGTGGCCGGGTAGTCGATATCGACATGAATGGCGTGCGCGGTCTGTAATCCCCTTCAGACAATGCACCGACGGCGGCCTGGGCGCGATGCCTGGGCCGCCTAGTCGTTCGTCTGAAGCCAGCGCGCGGCTGCACCCAGCAGGTCGCGGTTGAACGATTGCGCAAGGTGGCTTTCACTGACCGCCTGGAAAGCGTGGATTGCCCCGGGGTAGGAATGGAGTTCCACCGGCACACCCGCGGCGATCAACCGGCGCGCGTAGTCGAGGTTTTCGTCGAGGAAGAGGTCGAGGCTGCCAGTACCGATCCAGGTTTGGGGAAGGCCAGACAGATCTTCGGCCAGACTGGGTGAGAACCACCCTTTGCGAGCATCGTCCGCGCCATAGTCACCGCGCAGGGCGCCCCAGCCAAAGCGGTTGCTCTCCCGCGTCCAGACGAACTCGCCGGTGACCGGGTTGCCATAGGGACAGTCGTCGCTGCCGGTGCGGTGGTCGAGCATCGGGAAGACCAGAAACTGTGCGGCAAGAGCCGGACCATTTAGGTCGCGCGCCATCAGGGCTGTCGCTGCGGCCAGGCCGCCGCCCGCGCTTTCTCCGACGATCCCGATCCGGGTAGGGTCCACGCCAAGTTCCGCCGCATTGTCGGCCAGCCACTTCAACCCTGCCAGGCAATCCTCCTGCGGGGCGGGGAAGGGGTGCTCCGGGGCAAGCCGGTATTCGACCGAGGCAACCGGAATGCCCAGTGCCGCCGCCATGCCTGCGGGGCCGTGCTGCATCGACCTGGCCGAGCCGATCACCATGCCGCCGCCGTGGACGTGCAACAGCGCAGCGCGTTCCGTCTTGCCGGGGGTGGGATCGTACCAGTAAATCTCCAGCGGTCCGCCGGGTCCTTCGATAACCTTTACTTCGGCTTCAATCGCTGGCTTGCCAAGAAAGGCGAAGCGCTGCTCCGACTGGACCCGGATTTGCGGCAGAGTTTCGTCCGAGAAACCGCCCCCGGGCAGCAGTTCAAGCAGCCGGAGAAGCGAACGGTCTACGAGATGGCGTGAGGACATCGTTTAACTCTTGCAATTGTTCAGGCCGACGCGGGGCAGAGCCAAGGTAGATTGCCGCAGCGCCGTGAGCGCTGGCAATCCGTTTGCCTGGTTGGAATATCCTCCCCGCTTTAGGCCTCAGGCTAACACACCGGGGATTGCCGTCAACTCGCGCCTTTTTTCGGCAGGCGGGAGCGCCTATCTGCTGGTCATGGCCCGTACTCCCGCAGGATCTCCGCCCGACCCGAGAGGCGCCGAGCGTTTCAATGAGGAGCGCGCGTCCTACACGATCAAAGGCAGCCAGCCGGATATTGAGGCTGGGGTTGCCGCGATCCGCGAAGTCCACGCCACGCTCAAGCCCAAGCCCGGGGTTTACCGGATGCTCGATGCGCGGGGAGACGTGCTTTACGTCGGCAAGGCCCGCGCGCTGAAGAACCGGGTGGCGAACTACATTCAGGTCGATCGCCTGCCGCTGCGCTTGAAGCGGATGGTCGCCCAGACCCGGTCGATGGTGATCGTCACCACCAATTCAGAGGCCGAGGCGCTGCTGCTCGAAGCGCAGCTGATCAAGCGTTATCGCCCGCCCTACAACGTGCTGCTGCGCGACGACAAAAGTTTCCCCTTCATCCTGCTGCGCGCAGAGCATGACTTCCCCCGGATCATGAAGCATCGCGGCGCGCGCAAGGCCAAGGGCAATTATTACGGCCCCTTTGCCAGCGCTGGATCGGTCAACACCACGATTAATGCGCTGCAAAAGCTGTTCCTGCTGCGCTCGTGCTCCGACAGTTTCTTTGCCCGGCGCGACCGGCCCTGCCTGCTCT
>CAZNBX010000128.1:0-5171 GCA_964571305.1 uncultured Novosphingobium sp. | reverse complement strand
TGGCCGGCGCCGGTTTCGGCGATCACCCGCTTTTTGCCCATGCGCTTGGCCCGCAGCGCCTGGCCGATGGCATTGTTGATCTTGTGCGCGCCGGTGTGGTTGAGGTCTTCGCGCTTGAGCCAAATCTGCGCACCGCCCAGTTCTTCCGTCAGGCGCGGCGCGAAATAGAGCGGGCTGGGCCGGCCGACGTAATGTTCCAGCAGGTCGTCGAACTCTGCCTTAAATGCCGGATCGACCTTGGCCGCGTTGTATTCGCGTTCAAGGTCCAGGATCAGCGGCATCAGCGTTTCGGCGACATAGCGTCCGCCGAACTGTCCGAAATGGCCGCGCTCATCGGGCTGGTTGCGAAACGAATTCGCTGTCGGGTTTGCAGTCATGATGGGTCAGCGCTTGGCAGAGCAGGGCGGCGAAGTCCAGCCTTGCCGCCGCGTCCGATGGGGAAGGATCGGATCATCAATTCGCCTGGGTGAGAAGTAATGTGTTGCATCATTGCAACATAAATTCAGGTTTGTGTAATTTCTGAACGTATAGTTCATGCAGGCGCAAGCTGATGCTTCCTACCTAGCACCTCGACCCCTGTACCGGGGCTGAATCGTAAAGGAGTTTCAAATGCGTAAGATCGTCCTCCCGCTGCTCGCTTCGCTCGCGCTGGCTTCGCCGGCACTGGCCAACGAAACCCGCGTCGAAGCTCGCGGCGGCGTGATCTGGTCGAACGGCACCAGCGAAGACACCTACGGCGCCGCCCTGGGTTATGACTTCGACCTTGCTCCCAATACTTTTGCCGGCGTGGAAATCTCCGCCGACGAGATCGGCGCTGATGGTGCCAAGACCGCCTTTGGCGCGACTGGTCGCCTTGGCTTCAAGACCATTACCGGCACGGCGCTTTATGGCCTGGGTGGCTATGCGACCGAGACTTGCGACAACTGCAACGGCCAGTGGAACCTGGGCGCTGGCGTCGAGCAGAAGATCAGCGGTCCATTCTACGTCAAGGCCGAATATCGCCACCAATTCAAGAATGACGTTGTGACCAGCAGCGACACGCTGGTTGGCGGCGTCGGCATCAAGTTCTGATCCACAAGATCGGAAAACACCGAGTGGAAGGGCGGCCCGGCAACGGGTCGCCCTTTTGCTATGCGCTGGCGGCGGCCGCGCAGAACGCGGCGATCAGGCCGGCGTCCTTCACGCCCGGTGCCCTTTCCACGCCTGACGCCGTGTCGACCAGCGGGGCGCCGGTCCTGCGCACTGCCTCGGCGACATTGCTGGGCGAAAGCCCGCCCGCCAGACCCCAGGGCAATGGCGCCTTCCAGCCGCTCAGCAGGTTCCAGTCAAAGCTCAGGCCCATGCCGCCGGGCAAAGTGCCCTTGGGCGTCTTGGCATCAAGCAGCAGGAAGTCTGCCGCGCCAGCAAAGGCAGCCGCGCGCTGGAGGTCTTCCCGGGCCGAGACCGACAGGACCTTCCAGACCGGCAGGCCAAATCGGGCCTTGGCCTGGGCAACCCGCTCGGCACTTTCGCTGCCATGGAATTGCAGCGCGTCGAGCGGCGATGCCGCCAGCGTTTCCGCCAGAAAGGCATCATCCGCATCGACGACCACGCCGACCCGAATGACCCGTCCTGCTGCCTGCTGCGAGAGCCGTGCGGCAAGATCAGGCGCGGCAAAGCGCGGCGAGGATGGGAAGAAATTGAG
Source organism: uncultured Novosphingobium sp. (assembly GCA_964571305.1). GTDB lineage: Bacteria > Pseudomonadota > Alphaproteobacteria > Sphingomonadales > Sphingomonadaceae > Novosphingobium. The sequence continues at coordinate 3,487 of CAZNBX010000128.1, read as the reverse complement.
GCCCACGTGGCTCGCCCGCGCGGCGATCACCGCTTCGAGCGAGTCAGGCGAATTGATCCCGCAGATCTTGATTGCAGTGCCGGCAGCCATTCCCGCCGCCTAGCGTGCCCGCAATCAGGGCGCCAGTTCGAACTGCAAGCTGAGGTTCACTTCGGCTTCGACTTCACCCACCGCGATTGGCGTGGGTGCTGCGGCTGCCTCCATCTTCATCGCGCGCAGATAGACGGGCTGGGGCGGTGCAAAGCCACCGCTTTCGTTGATCGAGATGATCTTCACGACCCGCAGGCCCGCGGCACGGGCATAAAGTTCGGCGCGGGCGCGGGCGCTTTTCATCGCGTCGAGCCGCGCCTCGTCCATCGCTGCCGCAGGTTCCGCCATCTGGAACGACGGACCGTTGACTTGATTGGCACCCGAAGCGACCAGCGCGTCGAGTACCTTGCCGAAACCGGCGACATCGCGGCTGCGGATCGAGACGTTGTTGACTGCCTGATAGCCGGTAATGCGGGGCTCCTGGCGGGGCACGCCGTTGGGGCCATATTCGGGCTGGCTGTAAACCGGGTTGAGGCTAATCTGGCTGGTCTGGATGTCCCGGTCGGCAATCCCGGCCTTCTTCAGCGTGGCGATCACCCGGTTCATGGCGGCGGCATTGGCGGAGAGCGCCTCACTGGCCGTCGTGCCCTGGGTCACGACACCGGCGTTGAACACGGCCAGGTCCGGCGTGCGGGTCGATTTGCCCTGCGCGGTCAGGGACAGCAGCGTGGAATTGGCCGCAATCGAGGGTTGTCCTGCGACTTGGGCCTGGCCGGCGGTAGGCAGGGCCATGTTCAGGGCGAGCGGGGCGAGAAGAAACTTGAGCGTTCTCATTGGCACTATCTCCTGTGCTTTATGCCCCTGCTGCTAAATCCCCGAGGATTTCCGCTGCCTGAATGCCAAGCGCTTGAAGTTCAAAGCGTCGCTTCGATGGCGCGGGCCGCGGCGGCGGGATCTTCGGCGCGTGCAATCGGGCGGCCGATGACCAGTACGCTGGCCCCGGAGTCGCGGGCCTGGCGCGGCGTGACGGCGCGCTTCTGGTCGCCCAGCGAGGCATCGGCGGGACGCAGGCCCGGAACCACCAGGAACCCGTCGCGCCACATCGCGTGGACCGAGCCGACTTCGTGTCCCGAGCAGACGATTCCGTCGAGACTCGAATCACGGGCCAGTTCAGCCAGGCGCATCACCTGGTCCTGCGGCTCACCGGCAATTCCGGTCGCGGCCATGTCATTGCCATCGAGGCTGGTGAGAAGCGTGACGGCGACAACCTTGCAGTTCTCCCCCGCGGCGGCCTTGGCGTCTTCCATCATCGCGCGCCCGCCGGCGGCGTGGACGGTAACGATCGACGGTTCCAGCACGTGGATCGCCTGCATCGCGCCGGCGACCGTGTTGGGAATGTCGTGCAGCTTGAGGTCGAGGAAGATCGGCAAGCCCAGCTTGTGAACCTCGTGCACCCCGTGGTGGCCGTGGGCACAGAAGAATTCGAGGCCCAGCTTCACCCCGCCGATGTGGGCCTTGGCCTTTTGCGCAACGGCGATGGCCGTGTCGAGACGGGGAAAGTCGAGCGCAAGGTAGATCGGATTGGTGTTCATAGCGGGGTTGCCGGCGGCTCCTCACGAGCTTCGAGTTGGGTGGAAGTGGCGACGAGGGCCGGATCGGACTGGCTGGCCGACTTCAGGGTGTTTTCAAGGAAAGTGATGCGGCGATTGAGCCGCCACCGCGCACCCTTGTGGAGCAGCCACATGGGCAGGAAGCCCAGTGCGATCGAAACCAGGACGATGAACCCGACCTGCCATTCGAAGTGGACGTAGTTCCCGTCCTGCAAGGGCCAGAGGTTGAGCGGCACTGTCTGCCAATTGATCGCGATGAAGGCGACCAGCGCAATCGTGACGATGAGCAGCAGGAGCGTGCGGATCAGTTGCATGGGCTTCCTCCTATCGCCTCAACGGCTTGCCGCAGCGATGCTAGGCTGCTTGGGCGTGGAAGGGAAGAGGCTGGACAGGAAAGCGTCGAGATCGGCGGCCGAGCGGTCCGGCGTTTCTTCCATCGGGATGTGGCCGATGCCGGGGTAAACGATCTTTTTCGCGCCCAGAACGCGCGAAGCGAACCAGTCGGCGCCGCTGACCGGGATCAGTTTGTCCTCGGCGCCCCACAGGATCAGCGTCGGCACGCGCAACTGGCTTAGGCCCGCGGTGTTGCGGTCGCGATTGGCATATTGAGCAAAGCGTGCGCCGGTCGCGGCGCGATTGCCGGGATAGCGGTTGAGCTCCCAGTAGCGGTCAACCATCGCCGGGGTTACAATCGCCTGGTTCGAAACCGAACCGTGCAGCGACTTTTCAAAGACTGAGCGCGGGGTGATGATCTCGGCCAGCTTGCTGAGGCCGGGGGTGCGCGCGAGGCGAAAACCGATGGGGAGCTTCTTGTTCGGATCGTCAGGCGGACCGGCAGCGTCGATCAGCACCAGGTGGGTCAGCTTGTCCGGATAGGCCAGGGCATATTCCCAGGCGACATAACCGCCCATCGAGTTCCCGGCGAGGGCGAAGTGGTTGACGCCCAGCTTGTTCATCAGCGCGTTGAGCGTGCCGACGAAGGCCAGGCCGTCATATTGCCCGGTCGGGTTGGGACCGGTCAGGCCGTGGCCAATCTGGTCGAGGCTGATGATCCGGTACTTGCCCTTGAGCCGCTCGACCCACGGTTCCCACGTGTGAAGCGAGGCATTGGAGCCGTGCAGCAGGACCAGGACCGGGCCATTGGGATTGCCCTCGTCGCGGACATGCATGGTCAGCCCGCCGCCGACATCGACAAAGCGCGACGCGGGCGACGCATATTTCGCCCGCATGGCCGCAGGATCGGTGTCAGGGGTATAGCCAAGGGCAAGCAGGGCAATCGCGGCAACCAGCAGCAAGCCGCCGAGCCATTTGAAAATCCGCTTCATGCTTGCCCCTCCCGGCCTTGTTACTCCCCGAATACCCGGGCGAAGATCGTGTCGATTGCCTTGAAGTGGTAATCGAGATTGAACTTCTCTTCCAGTTCGGCGGGCGAGAGGGCTGCGGTCACTTCCGGATCGGCCTTGAGCAGTTCCAGCAGGTTGAGCTGGCCGTCGCTTTCCCAGACCTTCATCGCGTTGCGCTGGACCAGGCGGTAAGCGGCGTCGCGCTCAAGCCCGGCCTGAGTCAGGGCGAGAAGAACGCGCTGCGAGTGGACAAGGCCGCCCATCTTGTCGAGGTTCTTCTGCATCCGCTCAGGATAGACGAGCAGCTTGTCGACCACGCTGGTCAGGCGGGCTAGCGCGAAGTCCAGCGTGATGGTCGCGTCGGGACCAATGAAGCGCTCAACCGACGAGTGCGAGATGTCGCGCTCGTGCCACAGGGCGACGTTCTCCAGCGCCGGGGTCACGGCCGAACGGACCATGCGGGCCAGGCCGGTGAGGTTCTCGGTCAGGATCGGGTTGCGCTTG
>CAZNBX010000127.1:0-5202 GCA_964571305.1 uncultured Novosphingobium sp. | reverse complement strand
GCAAGGTCGCTGGCATTCGCTGCCAGCACTTCCGCCTCGGCCTCGCGCAGGGCGGCGGCAGCGGCGCGGAGCGCCTTCGCCTTGGCATCGTGATCCATCCGTCCAAGGACTTGCTGGGCAAGCCGTCCGGCCTTGGCGAGTTTGGCGATCAGCGCTTCGGGGGAGAGATTGTCATCCATGTTGCGGGCGGGCCTATCACCCCGTCTCGCCATTGTCACCGCCGTGGGTCGATTTGAAGAGTTCCAAGTGAGCTAAACGATTCATCGCGCTAGACTTTCGACTCAACGACTCCTTCCCTGCGTAGATTCGCGTGGGGGCCTGCTCTCTGCTACCGGCCGCACCAACATAAGTTGACAGGGACTCGGGGTCGTCTTGCAAAATTCAGCCGTTGGCGGGCTAAAAGACCGCCTGCGGACATGGTTTCCGGATCGCGAATTCTTCATGCGGTCTGAGGGGCAGGTCCGCTTTATCAAGCTCTCCTCACGGATTCAGATCATCGGCGCCAGCGTCGTTGCCGCGCTGTTGCTGATCTGGGTGCTGTCACTCGCCGGCATGGCGGTGTCGAGCTATCTCGCCAGCCGCGACCGGCTGTCTTTGCTCCACCGCGAGGCCGCCGTGGCCAAGTCCGAGTCGCGACTCGAAGCCTACGGCGAGGATATCGGCAAGGTTGCCGAAGACCTGAAGCGCCGCCAGGACTTCATCGACAAGGTGACCCAGGCCCACATTGGTGACCTGCCCAAGGACCAACAGGCCGGAGAAACCGTGTCGAACAGCTCGACCGAAGCCGCCGAAACGGTCAAGAAGGTCAGCCATTTCATTCCCGAAGCCTCGGCCCTGGCCCAGATCGAGGCCCGCCAGCTGGCTTTCATCGAAGGACTGACCCGCGCTGCCGACCGCCGCTCCGCCGCCGCCGAAGCGAAGCTCGCGCGGCTGGGCCTGAACCCCAAGGCGGTTCTCGCGCGCCTGGATGACCGCAGCGCTCAGGGTGGTCCGCTGATCCCGTTGGCTACGTCAGCGGACGGCTCGATCGATCCGCGCTTCCAACGATTCGGCTTGAGCCTGGCGCGAATGGAAGCACTGGAACGATCCCTTGCGGCGCTGCCCCAGGTCTTGCCCGCCAATCTCGAATACATTTCATCGGGCTTTGGCTATCGCCCTGATCCATTCACTGGCGGACCGGATTTCCATCCCGGGCTCGACTTCAAGGGGCCCACCGGTGCGCCGATCTATGCGGCGGCTGGTGGCAAAGTGACTTTCGTTGGCCAGCGTTCCGGCTATGGTAATGTCGTGGAGATCGATCACGGCCATGGACTGCTTACCCGCTATGCCCACATGTCGGGTTTCCGGACCCTTCCGGGCAAGACGGTGGGTGCCGGTGAAATGATTGGCGTGATCGGCAGCACCGGGCGGTCCACCGGGCCGCATCTGCATTTTGAAGTCCGGATCAATGACCGACCGGTCAATCCGCGCCCCTTTCTTGAGGCTTTACCCAATGTTTTCCAAAAAAATCGCGGCGTCGCCGCATAACGTGGTAGGAAGCACCATGGCACATTCCACTTTCAGCGTGTTCGGCGGTGACATCCGCATCAAGGGCGACGTCCATGCGTTGGCCGATCTTCACATCGACGGCAAAGTCGAAGGCGACGTGTCCTGCACCTCGCTCGTCCAGGGCGAAAGCGGCGAGATCGTCGGCGCGGTGAAGGCGGAAACCGCGCGTCTTTCCGGTTCGGTGCGCGGCACGATCACGGTGCGCGACCTGGTCGTGCTCAAGACCGCCCGCATTCATGGCGATGTCCATTACGATTCGCTGACCATCGAACAGGGCGCCCAAGTTGACGGACGCTTCGCCCCGCGCGCGGTTGGTGAAGACAGCGCCGTAGTCTCGCTCGCAGCAGTCTAAGCCAAACTTTCAGCAACACTGAATACAAAAGGCGCGGGGGACCAGATTTGGGTCTCCCGCGCCTTCATTATTTCTAGCACGCCCAGCCATGCATGCGGCTGGACCGCTTACATGGCAAAAGCCCGCGTTGGGACCGACGTTTAGTCTTCGCCAGCCGCCTCAGCAGCACGCTTTGCCTGAAGCCAGGCTGCTGCTTCAGCTTCTTGTGCCGCTTCGCTGGCTGCCTTGGCATGCGCTTCACGCTCGGCGCGGAGTTCTTCAATCAGCGCGTCGCGATCATCGCCAAGACGCATATCGTCACCGCTTTCGTCGTTCAGGCCAGCCTTCTTGGCCGCCTTGGCCACGATGGCATCCAATTCGCGCTGGCTGCACAGGCCCAGGGTGACCGGATCCTTCGGCTGGATGTTGGCGATATTCCAGTGGCTGCGGTCGCGAATCGCGGCAATCGTGTTGCGGGTCGTACCGATCAGCTTGCCGACCTGCGCGTCCGAGATTTCCGGATGGTTGCGCAGGATCCAGGCGATACCGTCGGGCTTGTCCTGGCGCTTGGACACCGGGGTATAACGCGGACCCTTGGTGCGGCTTACGGTAACCGGGGCCTTCTGCATCTGCAGCGCATAGTTCGGATCATCCTGGCCCTTCTCGATCTCGGCCATGGTCAGCTCGCCCGAACGAACCGGATCGCGGCCGGTGTACTTCGAGCTGGCGAGGTCGTCGGCCATTGCCTGGACTTCGAGGATGTGCAGGCCGCAGAATTCGGCGATCTGTTCAAAGCTAAGCGCGGTGTTGTCGACCAGCCACGAAGCGGTGGCATGCGGCATCAGCGGGGTCGGCTTGGTCACGGGTTTTCTCCGGTAGAAAATAGAAGGGCCGCCCCTCGCGGAGCGGCCATTTGTCGCGCATCTACGCGCATTTCCCCGCTCAAGCAAGCTTGCAAACGGGTTCCCGCGATTCCGCGAGGATCAGCCGACAGCGAGCACGATCTTGCCGATATGCGCCCCCGCCTCCATTCGGGCATGGGCTGCGGCAGCCTCCGCCAAGGAAAAGGCGCGGTCCATCACCGGGCGCAGTTTCCCGCCTGCCACCAGCGGCCAGGCAAGGCGCACAATCTCTTCCGCCAGCATGGTCTTGAAAGCATCAGACCGGGGCCGCAGCGTCGATCCGGTTAGGTGCAGGCGGCGGCGCATCACTTCGGCCATGTTGATAGTCGCCTGAAGTCCGCCTTGGACGGCGATGGTCACATGGCGGCCATCGTCGGCCAGGCACTTCATGTTACGCGGCACATAGTCCCCCGCCACCATGTCGAGCACCAAGTCGACCCCCTTGCCGCCGGTGATTCGGCCAACTTCCTCGACAAAGTCCTGCGCCTTGTAGTCGATCGCATGATCTGCACCGATCTCCAGCGCGGCAGCGCACTTGTCCGCTCCGCCGCAGGTGACGATCACCGTTAGCCCGAAGTGCTTGCCCAGCATGATCGCCATTGAACCGATCCCGCTGGTCCCGCCATGGACCAGGATCGTCTCGCCTTCGCGGGCATAGCCGCGCTCGAACACATTGTGCCAGACGGTGAACAGTGTTTCGGGCAAAGCAGCTGCCTGATCCATCGGCAGGCCATCCGGCACCGGCAGGCAGTGACCGGCCGGGACCAGGCAATACTGGGCATAGCCGCCACCCGGGGTCAGCGCACAGACCTTCTCGCCCAGCCGCGCCGGATCGATACCTTCGCCCACGGCCACCACTTCGCCCGATACCTCCAACCCAAGCAGCGGCGACGCGCCCGGCGGCGGCGGATAGAAGCCCATGCGTTGGATCACGTCGGGGCGATTCACCCCGGCAAAGGCAACCTTGACGAGGACTTCCCCCGGCCCGGGCTGCGGCACCGGCAGTTCCACCAGATGGATCACATCGGGCGCGCCCGGCGCATCGAAGTGTGCCGCCTGCATCGTTTCGGGCAGTGTATCAATCATTTGGGAGAGGCCTGCTGCTTCAGTTCAATTAGCCAAGGCTAGCTTTTTGCCGAGTTGACAGCAAGCGCCCGCCGTCCGATCCTGCCACCCATGGACGATGACCTGCCCCGGGCCAAAGGCGATGCCGCCAGCATGCTGGCAAAGGAAGCGCTCGATTCCTACTCGCAGGATGAGCTGACCGCGCGGATTGCCCTGCTTGAGGCCGAGATCGCGCGGGTCCGCCTGCATCGCGACAAGGCATCAGCCCACCGGGCCGCGGCAGATGCGCTGTTCAGACGGACAGACAGCTGATGCGCCGGTCCGCCCTTTTCACCACCGGGGCGGCTACCCATATGGGCCATATAGGTCCGGTTAATCCCGTTCGTTCATGTTCTCCAGCAGTGAGAAATTCACTGAATGGAGCGATCACCCTCCACTGGAGACCGATTTAGATGCCCAGTTTCGCCCAGAGCCTCGAAAAGACGCTGCACGCCGCGCTGACCAATGCGTCGGACCGCAGCCATGAGTATGCGACGCTGGAGCACCTCCTGCTCGCCTTGATCGACGATCCGGACGCGGCCCAGGTGATGAACGCCTGCGGGGTCGACCTGGGCGAACTGACCGAGGTGGTAAAGCAGTACCTCGACCAGGAATACCAGTCGCTCAAGACCCAGGAAAAGGAAGACCCCTCGCCCACGGCCGGGTTCCAGCGGGTGATCCAGCGGGCGATCCTGCACGTCCAGTCGAGCGGCAAGGACACCGTCACTGGCGCAAACGTGCTGGTCGCGCTGTTTTCGGAACGCGATTCCTATGCGGTCTATTTCCTCCAGCAGCAGGACATGACCCGGCTCGATGCGGTCAGCTTCATCAGCCATGGCATCGGCAAGGGCGGCAAGCGGGTCGAGGACCGTTCGCCCCAGGGCAGCGAAACTCCGGAAGCGCCCGCCCAAGAAGACAAGGCCGCGGCCAAGGACAAGAAGGAAACCGCGCTCGACCAGTTCTGCGTCAACCTCAACGAGAAGGCGATGGCGGGTAAGGTCGATCCGCTGATCGGACGCGGTCCCGAAGTCGACCGCACGATCCAGATCCTCTGCCGCCGGTCGAAGAACAACCCGCTCTATGTCGGCGACCCGGGCGTGGGCAAAACCGCGATTGCCGAAGGCCTGGCGCGCAAGATCATCGAAGGCGAAGTGCCGGAAGTGCTGCAGAACGCGGTGATCTACTCGCTCGACATGGGCGCGCTGCTGGCTGGCACGCGTTATCGCGGCGACTTTGAAGAGCGCCTCAAGCAAGTGGTGAGCGAGCTTGAGAAAATGCCGGAAGCAGTTCTTTTCATTGATGAAATTCACACCGTGA
>CAZNBX010000126.1:0-5282 GCA_964571305.1 uncultured Novosphingobium sp. | reverse complement strand
CCGTCCGCATTGGCGAGGCGGTGGACCGGCTGATGAAAGCGTAAAGCCATGGGTACCTTTACCTTCAGACTCCCCGACATCGGCGAAGGCATCGCCGAGGCCGAAATTGTTGCCTGGCACGTCAAGGTTGGCGACCGGGTTGAGGAGGACGACAAGCTGGCCGATGTCATGACCGACAAGGCCACGGTCGAGATGGAAAGCCCGGTCTCGGGCGTGGTGCTCGAAGTTGCCGGTGCCGAGGGCGACATGATCGCCATCGGGTCACCGCTGGTGGTGATCGAGACGGACGGGGAAGGGGCGGTTGAGGAGACTGCGCCCTCTCCCAAGTTAGAGTCCGCTCAACAAGCCCCGTTCGTGTCGGGCGAAGTCGAGACACAGCAACGTGCGCCAGAGCCAAAGGTTCAGGAACCTCCTATTGCTGTTGCGGCAGGTGTCTCGACCTCGCTCGACACGAACGGAGGGAGGGACAAGGTTCTGGCTTCTCCCGCCGTCCGCGCTCGCGCAACCGAACTCGGAATTGATCTTGCCCAAGTCAAACCGGCAGAGGATGGCCGCGTCCGTCACGCCGACCTCGATGCCTTTCTCGCCTACAATGCCGGCAGCGGGTTCCGCGCACCGGGCGGCAAGCGCGCTGACCAGCAGGTCAAAGTAATTGGTCTGCGCCGCCGCATCTCCGAAAACATGGCGGCGTCAAAGCGCAACATTCCGCATTTCTCTTACGTTGAGGAATGCGATGCGACCGCGCTGGAGGATATGCGGGCCCAGCTTAATGCGGCGCGCGGCAATCGACCCAAGCTAACCCTGTTGCCGCTGCTGATCACCGCGTTGTGCCGGGCCCTGCCGGACTTCCCGATGTTGAATGCCCGGTTTGATGATGAAGCGGGGGTCGTGACCCGGTTTGGCGCCGTCCACCTTGGCATGGCGACCCAGACCGATGCCGGGCTTATGGTGCCGGTGATCCGCGACGCGCAGGACAAGAACCTGTGGCAACTGGCGAGCGAGATCGTTCGCCTGGCCGAAGCCGCGCGGAGCGGTTCGGCCAAGAGCGAGGAACTGTCGGGCTCGACCCTGACCATCACCTCGTTGGGCCCGCTGGGCGGTGTCGCGACGACGCCGGTGATCAACCGGCCGGAAGTGGCGATCATCGGCCCGAACCGGATCGTCGAGCGGCCGATGTTCGTATCCGACGGGATGGGCGGCGAGCGCATCGAAAAGCGCAAGCTGATGAATATTTCGATCAGCTGCGATCACCGCGTGGTCGATGGCTGGGATGCGGCCAGCTTCGTCCAGGCGGTCAAGCGCCTGGTCGAGACACCGGTCCTGCTTCTGGCTGACTGAGCCGCGTTTAGCGGACAATCGCGCTATAAGTGATCTGGCCGGTGCCGCGGGCGGCTTCGTTCGGGGCAACCTTCCAGCGCACGTGGGTCACGTCTTCCGGGGTGGCGAGGCGTCCGGCGATGCGCAGCGATTCGAGTTTGCCCCAGGTGCGGCCACCATCAACCGAAACTTCCTCGCGGCCGTCGGCGCTGCCCTGGAAATAGACCTGACGGGGCAGGGGATTGGTCACGATAAAGCCACCGGCACCGCCCATCCGGGTCCAGCTGACGATATAGACCACGCGGTCGCCGCGCCTGAGCGCGTTGGCAGGCTGCAGAAGGCGGCCCTTGTTGGGGACAAAGCGTTCCACGAACACATCGCTATCCAGCGCAACCAGCGGCGCGGCTGCGGCAACTACCGGAGCGACAAGCGGCGTAAGAAGACCAAGGGCGCAGGCAAGCTTGGCGATGGTGTGGCGGATGGACATGGTGACGAAGCCCCTGAAAATTTCTTGCTTCCCTTCGAAGCAGGGCTGGTCGTCGCAAAACCGGGCAAACAAATGGTTAACGCGATCTGCAAAAATTTCAGGGCGATTGCGCATAAGCCCCGGAAAGCAGCGCATCACGAAGGTTACCGAGGCGTTGTAAAAAAGCTTTTCGAAACCTGCGCGAAGGCTGTTGACAGCCCCGGCACGCTGGCCTAGTGGCGCGTCTCCCAAGTGGCTGCGCGGGTGTAGCTCAGTTGGTTAGAGTGTCGGCCTGTCACGCCGAAGGTCGCGGGTTCGAGCCCCGTCACTCGCGCCACTTGGGAAGTTTCCTCAAATAGCTGGACGTCAGGATCGGGGCACGCTCCGCCTAGAACGCTGACGTGACATCCACGTCCTTCGTTCCGGCGGGCAGGTGAATCAGCATGCCGTCATCGGCAAGGCGCAGGGTTCCCTTGAACACCTTTGGCGCGTTGCCCAAGAACATCGGTTCGATCAGACGCACCGGCGGGGCCGGGACCAGGTGATAGAGCACCAGGGTCTTTACGTCCGCTTCCTTGGCAGAGCGCGCAGCATCTTCCGGGCTGGCGTGATAGCCTTGGATGTCATGCATGATCTGCGCATTGGCGGCCTGACCGCGCTCGGCGAGCTTGGCACCGAGCGCCGCGATCATGTCCTTGTTCAGCGCCTCGTGCAGCATCAGGTCGGCGCCCTTGGATGCGGCGGTGAAGCTGGGCGAATAGACCGTATCGCCCGAGAGCGCGATCGCGCGGCCCTTGTAGTCGATTCGATAGCCGAAGGCCGGGCTGATCGGTGCATGGTTGACCCGGATTGCGGTGATCTTCACGCCGCCCTGGTCATAGACCACCTGGGTGTCGGTGCCGTCGGGAAGGGCAATGATCTGTGCATTGCCGCCAAAGCCGGTGGGGTGGACCACCTTCGGACCATGGTGGGCGATGCGGAAGCCTTCGTCAATTTCATAGGCGGTGCGCAGCCCGCCAACAACCTTGTCCGTTCCAGCCGGGCCATAGACCGGCAGCGGAGCGATGCGTCCGCCTGCGACCCAGGCTTGCAGCAGCAGCTCACCCAGGCCGTCGATATGGTCCGAGTGGAGATGGGTGAGGAATGCCGCCTGGATTCGCGGCATGGGAAAACCCATGCGTTGCAGCTTGCGGATCGAGCCCGAGCCGGAATCGAAGACGAAAGCCTGGTTTCCGGCCAGGACGGCCAGGCACGGTCCGGCGCGGTTGGCATCGGGCATCGGAGAACCGGAGCCGCAGACGTAAAGGTGCAGGCCATCTGCGAAAGTGGCGGTCTGGTCGACACCTACGGTCTTGTCGAGAGCGGAGCGGAACGCCCGCTCTGCCAGCCAGCCACGACCGAACAGGGCAAAGAGCCCAACCGCCACAGCAATCACGCCCACGGCAATCGCGAGTTTCCGCTTCATCCCAAATCTCTCCCCAGTCTTTTGGGAGAGGCTAACGCTAAATGCAGGTTAACGCCAGCGTCCGGTTTCCATCCAGATCAGGAAGCGGCGCAGCGGCAGCAGCCACACTACTCCTAGCAGGATGTAGACCGGGGTCTGCACCAGTGCGTGCCAGCCGCTCATCAGTGGGGCGACGTAGCGCGCAACCAATCCGCCATAGACCATCAGCGCGGCGAACAGGCCCAGAATGCCAAGCGGTATCCGCATCGTCGGTTCAGTGCGCATCAAAATGGTCCATAAAGACGAGTAGGGGTGACAACGGCATCGAGCGGCACGTCGTGCGGCTCGACCGGCAGGCTTTCCTCCAACTGGCAGTCCCAGGCAAGCCCGATTGCGGCGCGGGGCGGGTTGCCTGCCAGCCAGCGGTCGTAATGCCCGGCGCCATAGCCGATGCGACCGCCCTGGCTGGTGAAGCCGAGCAGCGGGCAAAAGACCACGTCCGGGACCAGCAGGTCGGCTTCGCCGCGTGACTGCAGGGCCTTGTAGGGATCCGGCTCAAGCAGGTCCTCGACGAAGGGATTGCTCCATTCGCGAAACTGCATCGGTGCGCCGCGCTCGGCAAACCAGGGCAGGGCGATGCGGTGGCCGCGTTCAAAGAACCAGCGGGCATAGTTGGAGGCTGGAACCTCGCCCTCCATTTCGTGGAACACGGAAATGACCGCACCTTCCGGGATGAGGGCCAGGACAGGCTCGGGGGGGCGGCGGAACAGCAGGGCGCGCTGAAATTCAGGAATGGCCGCGACATGATCGGCCCGGCGCTGCTTCAGCAGGGCGCGCAGTTGCTTCGTATCACTCACGCGCCGCTCCGGCCGGGAAGGGAAGGGTGACGGGACCACCATGGGCCGTTGCCGGGAAATCCTCTGACGCCTGAACGTCAGGTGGGAACCATGTGTGCCGGACCAGGGTCCGACCAGGGACAGCCCCCATTGGATTGCTTATAGCCTCAGGGATGTTCTGTCGGTTCGTACCGGGCAGTACCCGTCAAAGCTGTAGATAGGCGGTTGCGGCCTAGCCCTCAAGGGCCGTGGCGCATTTTTCGAGCCGCTCGGCAATCGCTTCGAGCGCAGCGGAGTGATCCGGCGCGGCGGGCGCTGGTGGCGGGGCGGGTGGCTGAACGATGCCTTGGCGCGCCTCATGCAGTTCGTCAGCAAGGATCAGTGCGGCAAACAGCAGCTGGCGCACTTCGGTGTGGCCGCCGCCCATCGACTGGACTTTCTCGTTGATCACGCGGCCCAGTCGGGCGACATGGTCCTCTTCGCCAGCCGCGCAGGCTACCGAGTACGAGCGACCACCAATCTGCAGCGAGACATTGCTCATCGCTTACCCCTGCGTGCTTTCAATAAGCAGATCGAGCTGTCCCAGCGATTCCTGAACTGCGCTGACCAATTGCTCGTGCCGAGCCTGAAGTGCGGACAGTTCGACGTCATTTGCAGCGGGCGCAGGGCGACGCGCGGCGGCCTCGATCCGGGCCAGTGCCTGTTCGATCCGCGCGAGCGCGCGGCTGCTGCGATCCTCGTTCATGGCGGCTGGCTAGCCCAAAGCTGCAATTAGGCAAAGCCTTGGCCCTTACATTTCCCCCATTTTGCCAGAACAGCGGCTTTGCCGCGCCTTGACGGGGGGGCCTCCCTTCGCAAAGGAGACCTCGCGCCGAATCGCGGCACTTTCCTGCATTTCCTCAGGAGCCAAAATCGATGAGCCTCAGCCCAGACCGCCTCGCGCCCATGGCCAATGCCATTCGCGCGCTCTCAATGGATGCGGTCCAGGCGGCCAATTCCGGACACCCGGGGATGCCAATGGGCATGGCCGACGTTGCCACGGTGCTTTACAGCCAGTTCCTGAAGTTCGATCCGGCCGCGCCGAAGTGGCCTGACCGCGATCGCTTCGTCCTGTCCGCCGGACACGGTTCGATGCTGATCTACGCGCTGCTGCACCTGACCGGCTATGCCGCGCCGACGATCGACGACATTCGGAACTTCCGCCAGCTGCACAGTCCGT
>CAZNBX010000125.1:0-5298 GCA_964571305.1 uncultured Novosphingobium sp. | reverse complement strand
GAAAGGATCGCTTCCTTCACCTTGTTCTCGAAACCGGAATAGGCGTGGATGATGTACCAGCGGGCCATGGGAAATCTCTATGCTGCGTGCCGGGCCGATCAGGCCAGCGACAGGAGGAACTGGACGATCTTGCCGAAGATCGAATCGATGCCGAGGAAGAACAGGGCGAGGATCACCATCATGACCCCGACGAACATCGCGGTGGTCACGGTTTCCTGACGGCTGGGCCAAACCACCTTGCGGGCTTCGGCTTGTACCTGGCGCATGAATTCGCCGGGATTGAACTTGGCCATCTCTTGCTCACTCGCCTTGCTGAAATTCCTCGTGCCTTCCGCCTAGGGGATAGCGCCGCCCCGGCCTAGGTGGCCGGGAGGGGCGACGATAATCTCCGATGTCGGATGACAAAGGCGCACTTAGCTATCCAGGCGAGCTTTTGCAAGTCGCGCCTGACCGCAAACGCTCGCGTGCCGGACTTATTCCTGCTCGGGGATCGGACCGACCCGCCGGGCCAGGAACCAGGTGCGCCCACTGCGCTCGATGACATAGCCCTTCGGGATCTTCACCGGCCAGGTCTGCCCGACGTACCATAGGTAGTCGGTGAAATAGGCCGGCCTGTAGTCGGAAATGTCGATCTTGCGCCCGGTGCGGTGGTTAAGGCGGTGGAACGGATCGCGGAAGAACGGACCGCCGCCGTTGATCGTCATCATGTGGATGCCGGGCAACGCGAAATTGCAATTGGTGAAGGCATCAAGCCGAACCACGGCATAGCCGCAGATGTGCTCCTTGCCGTTGAAGCCCCATTCGCTGCGCTCGGTAACGACGTAGCTGGCGATCTTGGCACCGCGCGGCAGGCCTTCCAGTGCGCTGAGCGCCTGCGCCGTCTCGCGCGAATCGCGTTCCCAGTCGATCGTCGTGTAACCCAGGCGGAACAGGAACACGGCCGGGACCAACAACACCACCCAGCGCGGCGCGCGCCACGACAGGCACAGGCAGCCGATCATCAGGCCGGCGGAGATCATCCGCGCATCGACCAGGTCGCCGCCGAAGATGTGGCGCGGCAAGACCAGCGAGGAGACCAGCATCATGATCGCCGCCCAGCCCAGCTTGCCGTCCCATTTGCGCAACCACAGCGAGACCGCCATCAACACCACGACGGCAATGGTCATCGCATAGTCGACCCACTGGAAGGTGCCGCGCATGGCCTGCTTCCAGATCGCCCACTTGTAGAGCTGCGGTGCCGGACCATAGCTTGGCGGCTTGCCCGGATTGTCGCCAAGGACCAGGGTCAGGAACGGGAAGAACAGCGGCCAGGGGGCAAGGAATGCCCGCCATGACTTGTCCTTCGACCATTCATAGCCGAACACCAGGATGCCGAGGATGCCCCACCCAGAAACGTGGCCGAGCCAGACGAAAATGCCGATCGGCACGAACAGCGGCGCCCGCCATTTCTTGCCATCCAGCATGACCCACAGGGCAAAGGCGAACAGCGCCGCCGCCTGAGCCAGGCCGAAATTGAGGAAGCCCAGAATCGCCGAGGGCGACCAGACGAAAGCGAAGGCCAGCATCGAGGCCATGCCGATTCGCCGCCGCACCGCCCATTCCGCCGCCAGGATCGACAGCGCGGTAAGCGGCGGGATCAGGCCCGCCATGATCCGCCCGGCCGTTTCCAGGTCGACGAACCGGGTCAAGGGCCAGACCAGGATGTCCGCCCCCAGGTTGCCCATCCAGCGCCACGAGAAGCCGTAGTATTCCTGCAGGAACGGACTGCCATCGCGGGTCAGCATGATGTGCATCCGCGCCAGGTGGGCCGGATAGTCGACCATCTGCGGATAGGTCGCAACCAAGACCGGCAGCGCGGAGAGAATTGCCAGGAACAGGCCCAGCCAGAGGAAGTCCGTCGGGGCCGGTTCCGCCCGCAGCCAGTCGCGTGCCTTCAGGCGATGCAGGCTGGACGGCACTGGAGAAGCGTCATCGGGCATCGCGACATTCGAACTGGTTGGAAAAGGTGCTTGGCAGGAGTGGCAGGATTCGAACCCGCGGCCCTCGGTTTTGGAGACCGATGCTCTACCAACTGAGCTACACTCCTGCAGGCGGAAGGCGCTCTAGTCGCAAGACTGCCCGATGACAAGCGTGTCGCAAAGGTCCATACGAAGAATTGCCGTGCACGCCCCTGCCAATCCTCCCCCGATCGACCCGGAACTGCTGCTGATGGCGTATCGCGCCGGCGTGTTCCCGATGGCCGATTCGCGCGACGATGCCGAGGTTTTCTGGGTTGAGCCGCGCCTCCGCGCGATCCTGCCGCTGGACGGTTTCCACTGCTCGCGCTCGCTGGCCAAGGTTTTGCGCAAGGGCACCTTTACGGTGACCTGCAACGCCGCCTTTGCCGAAGTGATCCGCGCCTGCGCCGGTCCCCGGCGCGATGGCGGCGGCACCTGGATCAGTGACCGAATCGAAAGCAGCTATGTCGCGCTGCACGAACGCGGCACGGCCCATTCGATCGAATGCTGGCGCGATGGCGCGCTGGTCGGCGGGCTCTATGGCGTCGGGTTCGACCGGGTGTTCTGCGGCGAATCGATGTTCAGCCGGGTGCCCGATGCGTCGAAGGCGGCCCTGGCCTGGCTGGTTGCGGCGCTGCGGCGCGCCGGAGCCTCACTGCTCGACTGCCAGTTCATGACCGAACACCTGGCCACCATGGGCGCAGTCGAGATCAGTCAGGCGGACTATCTGGAGCGGCTGGCCGCGGCTCAGCGGTCAACCGAGGGTGATGCTGCCGGCGCTGCCTTGGGTGCAACTTTCGGCGCGGCGCTGGGCGTTGCCTTGGGCGACGGGCTGGAGGTCGGCGCAGGCGCCGCGCTTTCGCTGCCGGACGGCTTCGGCGCGCTGCTGGCCGATGCTGCGGCGGCAGGGCTGTCTTCCTCGCCCGGGAACTTCATCGCGCAGTCCTTGACCCAGACGTCATAGACCGGGTGTTCGACCACATTGAGGCCGGGCGAATTCTTGAACAACCAGCCGGAAAAGACCTTGCGCCAGGCCAGTGGCTGATCGGCTAAAGCACGTTCCTCAACAAAAACCTGGACGAAAGCACCGGTTTCGGGCGGCCGTTCCCACGGCAGGCTGCGTTCGCACGTGGCGAGCTTGATCGTGACATTGCCGATCCGCTTTGCCTCGCCGGCCTTGAGGACGACATCCTGCGAGAAATTGTTGCGCTTGTTGAGCAGCCCCAGCGTCGCAACCCGGTCCTTTACCGGAGTGCCATATTCGTTTTCGACCACCTGGCTGGCCGCAGCCTGTCCGGCCACTTCGCTGGGGATTTCGGTCGCTTCGGGATCGGCTCCTTCGCCGCCGCCACAGGCCGTCAGCGCAAGAGGCGCGAGCAGCGGCAGCAGGACGGGAAGGAACTTGCGGGAGCGCATCAGGCTTCCGGCGACCAGGCCTCGTATGCCGTGTCCTGAAGGTCGCGGTGCGGGCGGTGCGCCTTGGTCGTGCCCGTCGCGTTGGGCGAATATTCGGTTTCCCAGATCCGCGGCGGCGGCAGGTTCGATTCTGGCACGCCATCGAACGAACCGTGCAGCCAGCCATGCCATTCAGCGGGCACGCGGCTCGCATCGTTGGCGCCGTTGTAGATCACCCAGCGGCGTTCCTTGCCGGCAAAGGGATGGCCCTTGGGATAGGGCTTCTTCGCGCGGTAATAGGTGTTGCCCTGCGCATCCGTACCGACCTTTTCACCGGTCAGCGCGGAGTTGAGCGAAGTGGTGACGGTCGCACCGTTCCACCAGGTGAAGAGCTTGCCGAAGAATCCCATGGGCGCCCGTTAGCCTTTCTTGCCCCCCGCGCGCAAGGCGCAGCTTACCATTCGACGCGATCGCCGGGCTTGATCCCCAACTGAGCCGCGCGGCCACCATTGAGTTCCAGCACGGCCTTGGCATCGCCCGAAGAATAGAGCGGGGTTTCGTCATAGGGCACGGCATTGGCCGCGATGTTGCTGATCCGCCCGTCGCGGCCGACGAAGATCAGGTCGAGCGGGATGACCGTATTGCGCCTCCAGGAGCTCGCCCCGCGCGGCGGATCGAACGGAAAGATCATGCCTTCGTCCGCACCCATCTGCGTGCGGAACATCAGGCCCTTGGCCTGTTCCTGCGGAGAGCGGGCCAGTTCGACGCGGAAATTGTGGACCTTGCCGCCACTGGTCACTTTCAGCGGAATGACCGATAGGCCGGAAACCGGATGGACCGCAGGGGCGGACTGGGGCGATTGCGGCGCGGCATCGCCAGCACCGGGGGAGCAAGCCATCAAGGCCGCTGCAATTGCGCCGAGCAGGTATCCACGCATCATTCGTCCCCATCACTTTGGCTGGCCCATTCCAGCGCTGCTTCCTGGCTGCTGGCATTGACCAATTCGCGGGCGCTGTCCAGCCGGTGCCCGGCGCGGAGCATCGCCGCGATCTGCTTTTCCCGCATCGCCCGGTCCAGCTCGCTCCGCCCGAATGGACCGAAGCCGCGCTTTTGCGCCATGGCCAGCGCAGCGCGGCGCTGCACGGCCTCGCCAGCACGGACTTCGTCGCGGACCTCTTCGCCGATTCCCGCGGCATGAAGCGCCTGGCCAACCCGCCGCTCGCCATAGCCGCGCCGCAGCAGGCTGGAACTCTTCATCCGGGCAAAGGCCAGATCGTCAACATAGCCATTGCGGACGAACCGCTCGACCAGGGCAGCGACCGGCGCTGCGCCATCCCCTTCCCAGCCGCGCTCGCGCAATTTGCGGGCCAGATAGCCTTCAAGCTTGGCCGCACTGGTGGCAAAGCGCGCGACATAGGCCAGCGCCAGTTCTTCCAGCCGAGCCGAGTCGAGTGGCCGGGGTGGTCGTCGTTCGCTGCGCTTGTTCATCCTGCCGCCAGTCATTGGCCATATTCGTGCCACACTATGACGCGATTGGAAAACCTTGTGAAAGCGGGCTACAGGGACCCGTGTTTTGGTCTATCCGCGCGTTAACGCCGAATTACCGGCGTAATGCACTGTAAAAGAACAGGTTTTTTCGCATGAGCGATGCTTCCGTGCTGGAGCCCAATGCTGGCATCACGCTGGTCCCCACGCCGAACGAAGACGATCTGCCGCGCCGTTTTTCCGATTTCGCCACGTTCAACGAGGCGCTGGACTATGCCGCGAGAGGCAAGCGGGGCATGAATTTCCACGATCCGCGCGGCACGCTGAAGCGGGTCTATCCGTTCAGCGAACTGCGCGAAGATGCGCTGGCCATGGCCCGGCGGCTGATCGCCCACGGCATCACCAAGGGTGACCGGGTGGC